>NZ_JBVAPG010000206.1:0-12103 GCF_055413685.1 Bradyrhizobium sp. LeoA1Lang
AAAGCCTTCGTGGTAACGCTTGTCATGGCGTGGTCTCCAGCCCGGCGCGTCAACGCCGGGTGATTCGAGGTTGATCACCCCGGAGACTACGCCACTTTCAATTCCAACCGCTTTTCGGACGGCACCCGTGGTGACGAGCTCGCCGTCTCGAGTTTGTAGGAGAGGTCATTTGCAGTCTCGTTTTGGGTTGTAGGTGCTTCTGACAGCGGTTTCACATCGTGGTGGTCGAACCCCCGGCGAGGAAAATCACCTCTCGCCATAGAATCGATAGACGATCGCTATTGCCTCACTGCGCGGCGTGATGCCGGCGGGGCCTGCACACTTGCCTTGATTACGAATGGCAGAGAGGACCGTCGCAGCAGTATTCCGCGCTGCTATGGAAACTATACGTGCCGGCTATTGGAAAATTTCGTCTCGCGCTGCGATCAATGGATACCACTGTCGCGGAAGCTACCACATGAGATGTCGAACGGGCTCTTATCGCTGGAACATATCCAGCAAAGAGACAAGTATCCGAGGAGGCAATTCATGAAGGCGATCGTCGTAACGGATCAGGCTGCGGGAACGGCCGGGATGAGGCTCGTGGAGCGGCCCGAGCCGCAGGCGGCGATCAACGACGTCGTCGTTCAGGTTCATGCGTCGGGATTCACCTGGGACGAGCTGACGTGGCCCTCGACCTGGACCGATCGCCTCGGCCGTGACCGGGCGCCGGTGATTCCCGGGCAGGAGCTGGCCGGAGTGGTCACCGCCCTTGGCTACGGCACGAGGGAGCTGTCGGTGGGACAGCGGGTGTTCGGCCTCACGGACTCGTATCGCGGGGGCACCTTGGCCGAGTATGTCGCCGTCGAGGCGCGCAACCTCGCGCCGCTACCGGGTGATGTCGACTTCACGGTGGGCGCGAGCGTGGCGATGCCGGGCCTGACCGCGTGGCAGGGACTGTTCGAGCACGGTCGCCTTCAAGCGGGGCAGAGCGTCCTCGTGCACGGCGCGGCCGGCGCAGTCGGTTCGATAGTGACCCAGCTCGCACGTGAGGCTGGCGCCTACGTCATCGGCACCGGACGCGCCGTCCACCGTCAGACGGCGCTCGACTTCGGCGCGCAGGAGTTCGTCGCCCTCGAGAACGACGCCCTAGAAGACGTCGCCCCGGTAGATCTGGTTTTCGATGTCTTCGGCGCCGACATCGCGAAACGGTCCGCAGGGCTGATCCGAGCTGGAGGAAGGCTGGTGACCATCGCCGGGCCGACCGAGGCGCGGCCCGCCGGCGGCTTGGCGATCGACTTTGTTCTCGCGCCCGATCGCGCCCAACTGGGTGAGATCGTCCAGCGGGTGCGGGACGGACGACTGTGGACGAACATCGGCAACATCGCGACCCTCGACGATGCCGTCGCTGCTTTCAATCCGACCAAGCGGATCAGCGGGAAGACGATCATCCGGGTTCGTCCGTAATGAACTTGGGGAGGCGAGGGATTCTGTCCTCTTCGTGGGTCAACGTCGCCTTTTGGATCGTCTCGATCGTCGTTGCCTTTGCAATCTGGCTGGTCTCCTGGGTCATTAACGTCGACACAAAGCCGCACCGGATCGACATCTTGGCGGACGAAAGCCACGACCCGGCCTTTCTCGCGCTCAACCCCAACGGCAACATTCCCGCAATCTACGACCCCGACGGGCCGAGCGGCACGCCGCTCGCGCTGTTCGAATCGGGCGCGATCCTCCTCACCTGAGGGATTGCGTCGTGAGCAGCGCGTCCCTGATCCTGACCGACCGCGGCCTGGCGCTCTCCGAGCCTAAGGCCGTCGGCGCGCAGGGCAGCACCAAGGTGCTCGCCGCGTCGAGCCTGGGCGGCTGCCTCGTGTTCGTCAGCAGCGCCGTCGTCACGGTCGCGCTCGCGGCGATTGGACGAGACATGCGCCTGTCGCCGCTCGACCTGCAGTGGGTGATGAACGCCGAGCTCCTGCCGCTCGCGGCCCTGACCTTGGTCGCCGGCGCCTTGGGTGACCGGTTCGGACAGAAGCGGATCTTCCTCGGGGGGATCGCTCTCTACGGTCTGGGCGCGGCCGCGATTGGTTTCGCGCCGAGTTTCGCGCCGCTCATCGTCGGCCGCTTCCTGCAAGGCTTGGGCGAAGCCGTGATCCTGCCCAACGGCCTTTCCGTGCTTGGGCAGGCTTTTCCCGCCGACAAGAAAGCCCGTGCGGTCGGCATCTGGTCCGCCGCCGCGGCTGTCGCCAGCGGCGTCGCGCCCGCGATCGCCGGTGCGATCCTCGATCACGGGTCCTGGCGGACGACCTTTCTGATGCTCCTACCCGTGGTCGCCGGCGCGCTGGCCGTCGGCGCCGTGTGAATACCCAATGACTCCCCGACCAGCCACGCCCGGGTCGACGTCGGTGGCGCGGTCCTTTCGACAGTCGGGCTCAGCGGGCTGGGCGCGGGGCTGACCAACCTGACCAACGGTTCCGGTCCGAACCTTTGGGTGCTCGTCACCTTGATCGTCGGTCTGGGCGGCTTAGCCGGCCTCATCGTGAGCCAACGGCGATTAGGCGACAACGCGATGCTGCCGTCCCTCTTCGCCTCGCGGTCGGTCGTTGGCGCAAACCTTTTCACCGCGCTCCTCTACGGGCCATTCACGGTCGTGCTAACCTTGATCCCGTTCGTGATGATCCGGGGCGCGCACCGGCCGACGCTGGTGGCGGGCCTGGCCTTCATTCCCCTGCAAGTGCTGATTACGGTCGTCTCGCGGCTCGCCGGTATGCTCTGCCGGCGGTTCGGCCGGCGCTTGCCATTGTTCGCCGGCGGCGCAGTCGTCGCCTCGGGATGCACCATGGCGCTCCGTATCGGCCCCAACGCGACCTATTGGGCAGACATCTTCCCCAGCATCCTGTTGCTGGCGCTGGGCATGAGCCTGGCGATCGCGCCATTGACGACCCTCGTCCTCACCTCCGTCGAGCCCGGTCGCGCCGGAACCGCGTCTGGCGTCAACAGCGCGGTCTCGCGCCGGGTCACTCTTCGCCATCGCCCTGCTGGGCGGAGTCCTGCAGCAGGGCGGTCCTCAGCTGTTCTCGGGATTCCACGCGGCGATGGCGGTCGCCGCGGTCGCCTGCGTTTTCGCCACGCTCGCGGTGTTCATCATCGAGCCGGGGCCCCACGTCGACTTCATCCCGCGAGACTGACCCGTGCGGTGTCCGTAATCAGCCGGCCCGCGAGGCCGGGAGGAAACAATGAAGAACGAAGACCTATAGATGGAAGGAGAAAGCCCATGAAGATCCGAACCATCATCGCCACCAGCGGCGCGGCCCTCGCCATCTCGATGGCCGGCCCGATCTACGCCCATGATAGCGAAGGACAAACCGTCACGAAAAACTTCGAGGAGGCAATTCCTAATATCCCCGGCAAATCGCTGATCGCCGTGGAAGTCGATTACGCCTCCGACGCAGCCTCCGCGTCCCACACCCACGCGAAGTCGGCTTTCATCTACGACCATGTGATTTCGGGCGCGATCGAGTCGAAGATGAATGACGGCGAGACGCGCATTTATCGGGCAGGCGACAGCTGGTCCGAACCGCCGGGCGCGACCCATTCGATCAGCCGCAACGCGAGCAAGTCAGAGCCGGCAAAGCTGCTCGCTGTCTTCGTCCTCGACACCAATGACAAAGTGCTGACCACGCCCGTCAAATAACCTACTGGCTGCGCCAGGCAAGAATCTACAGGATCAGCGCGTTACACTCTGTGGGCGGACGTTCCATTTGAGAACGTCGGAAACCATGCACACTGAGAGCTCCCGAAAATATACTGCGGAGAGCCTCGAGCGGCTCGTCCACCCTGGCGGATGAAGGGTAGCCGAGGCTTGGCAGCACGCGGAGGGCCTATTCGGCCTGTTCGGACTCATTCGCTACTGAACAGCCGATCGTCGAATTGCGGTCCATTTATGTGCCGGCTGAATACATCTTATTTGGACGGAAATCCGGGTGATGAGGACTGCCGTATTGACGGACTCGGGAGGGAAGTAGTGGTTGCCTTGCAATGCTCCGAGCACCCTAGGAGATGGTCGATGCGACCGCATAGAGTTCAGATCGAGCCAGCAGGCGCGACGACGGGAAAGTCCTTCTCGGGATCGAACACGTTATTGAAAAAGTTCGTCAGGGAGTACATGGCAACCAGCGCGACGATCTCCATGACGTTCGCATCCGTGTAGCCGGCATCGCGGACGGCTTTCAGATCGGCGTCACTGACCTTGCCGCGGGTATCGATCACTTTGCGCGCAAACCGGATGGCGGCGTCCCGCTTCGGGTCGCTGGCATGGCCCTTCCGAGCGAGAATGATTTCATTGGCCGGCAGCTTGGCCATATGATCGGCCGTAAAGCTGTGAACCGTCAGGCAGTAGTCGCAGCCATTCACTTCGGAGACAGCGAGGCCGATGCTGTCACGCGTCTTCACGTCGAGCGTCTTGCTCATGGAGCCGAGCAGGGTGGCCCATGAGTTGAAGGCGATCGGGCTTGCCGCGAAGGTCGCCATCATATTTGGGGTGAACCCGATGTTCTTGGTGAACATATCGAGGGTCGGTTTCGAATCGGCCGGCACCTGCTCCGACCTTAGAGCGGCACATCTTGGCATCGTAGCCTCCCCAACTTATTGGTTTTACAAACAGAATTATACGAGATCCAGCACATCGGCGACCGGACGGCACGGCCTCTGCGGCCAGTTTCCCGGACGCTCCCCTATTGACAACAGCATGACCGGTACTTCGTCCTCAGCCAGTCCGAACTCGCGGTGCACTACTTCGGCATCGAAACCGATCATCGGCGTCGAACCCAGGCCTAGCGAGCGGGCCTCATAGATCATCGCAGCTGCGCCGAAGGATATGACGCAGCCGGCCGCGTGCATCGAAGGCGCGCGTCGTTCACGGGCGAACGCGGATGATCGTCTTCCCGCTGATCCGCTTGGTCGGATTGAAGGCAGCGACGGCATCGTCGAGGGTCGAGACGTTGCCGATGTTCGTCCGCAGTCGTCCGTCCCGCACCCGCTCGACGATCTTACTCAGTTGGGCACGATCGGACTCAACGACGAAGTCGACCGCCAAGCCGTCGGCGGGCCGCGCCTCGCTCGGCCCGACGATGGACACCAGTGTTCCTCCAGCTCGAATCAGGCGGGCGGAACGCTTCCCGATGTCGCCGCCGATGACATCGAACACCAGATCGACTTCGCCGATGTCCTCGAGGACGTCGTTCTCGAGGTCGACGAATTCGCGCGCGCCGAACTCGAGCGCCTTCTGACGATCAGCGGCACGTCCGGTGCCGATGACGTAGGCGCCGCCCAATTGTGCGAGTTGCGTCACCATGGACCCGACTGCGCCGGCCGCGCCGTGCACGAGGACGCTCTGCCCCGCCTGAAGGCGGCCGTGCTGGAACAGTCCCTGCCACGCGGTGAGGCCCGAGATTGGCAGACTCGCGCCCACCGCGAAGTCGACGTCAC
The DNA here is from genome assembly GCF_055413685.1 of Bradyrhizobium sp. LeoA1Lang. Lineage (NCBI taxonomy): Bacteria > Pseudomonadati > Pseudomonadota > Alphaproteobacteria > Hyphomicrobiales > Nitrobacteraceae > Bradyrhizobium > Bradyrhizobium sp. LeoA1Lang. Next base: position 5,464 of record NZ_JBVAPG010000206.1, read on the forward strand.
CCGGGAGCGGCGCGAGGTTGCGCGCCTCCATTGCTACATACTCCGCCAGGGTGCCGTCGCGATACCAGTCGGCGAGGCCGAACACTCGCTGTCCCACCGACAGCCCCGTTGTGCCATAGCCGAGAGCGGTGACTACCCCGGCCAGCTCGTGGCCGGGGATCGACGGTGTCCGGTCACGGTCGAGGCGGTCGGTCCATGTCGAGGGCCACGTCAGCTCAGTAGGGACGAATCCCGACGCATGAACTTGAACGACGACGTCGTTGATCGCCGCTTGCGGCTCGGGCCGCTCCACGAGCCTCATCCCGGCAGTTCCCGCAGCCTGGTCCGTTACGACGATTGCCTTCATCATCCACCTCCCTGTGTGTGGTGTGTCGTCATCTTTCGAGTTCTCTTGCAGACGAGCAAAAGTACGATCGTGAAAGTCGATGGTCCAATGACCCGTGGCTATGGAATCGATGCCATCGACGCGAAAGATCAAAGCCCGCCAGCGGTGAGCCGCGGAGCGAATGCCCCGCGAGGCGTCGCGGGTTCACCGAACTGGAGACCCTGCGGGTATGATTGGCCGCGGTACCCCGGGTGCAGTGATCGACTGCACGAGAGACGCTCAATCCGGAGTGATATTCGGGATCGGGAGTTGTGCCAGATCATCCTCGTAGCTGGCCTGAGGGCTTTCGTTGTGGCCGGGAGTTGTAACGTCCAGGCGTGTGGTAATATCCGCACTAATGCCGAGAATTTGGCCTACGGGACAGAGGTTTGCGGCTTCCAGCAAGAATGCGCGCTGCTGCGCGTCGAGTTCTCCCCCCAGCACGAGGGTGCGCTCGAACGAATCTCTTTCGCCCTGGGCGCCGTGGTGGAAGCTGACGCCCACCTCCACCCGCTCCAGCGGTAGTTTCTGGCGCCGAGCCTGAAAACGAACGCTCATAGCGGTGCATGCGGCGAGAGACGCGCTGAGAAGGTCGTAAGGATTGGGACCGGAAGAAATGTGGCCGCCGCCATCTGGGCCGCCGACAGGAAACCGAGATTCGCCGACATGGCCAACCAGCGCGCCATGATTGGTGGGGTCGCTTGCGACGACGACTTCGCGGATCTTGGTCATGATAAGGTCCCGATCGTTCGAATGATTGATCCACCGGCTTCGACGAGTGTGTACGCCAGTGGCAGCGCAAAATAATTCTTAGCGTTCGTGCGAGCTCTCAGTGCTGCGTCCGCTCCAGCCAGTGCGTTCAGCAAGTAAATCCGGCGACCATTCGGGTAAAGCTATCATGTCCATAACCGCCAGGAATGCTCCGTGAAGTCAGTGTCGAAGTCCCGGTGAGCAAATCCGTGAACGCGTGTAGCGGGCTTGATGGTGTTTCCGTTCACGAACAATGCATTGACTTCCAGCGAGCCGAAGTCCCAGTCGGACAGAATGCGAACGAGCGCACCGCTTTCCAACTCGGCCCCCACACTATTGAGGCCCGAGGCGACGACGCCGCGACTGAACGCGACTTAGAAGTCTCTGCAGAATGAAAACGTCGCGGTTTCGAGTGCTCTGCGGATTGTGGCATTCCTCGCTACGGCGTCACGCTCGCGCGGCGAGCGACAATAACGACTGTTTATCGACTCCATGGCGAGAGGTGATTTCCGTCGCCGGCTTTGCAAGGTCATTCTCCAAAGCATCGTCGAGCCGAAACTTGCGGTTCCGCGATCGACACGCGGAACACGATGGAAGATTAAAAGGCAGTGGGTCGATATGCAAAGCAACGACGTAATTGAAATCGTCGCGCCCTTGGGCACGCTGACATTACGAGAAGTGTTTTGGCAAGTGCGTTCGACTCCAGTTTGACGACGAAGCCGGTTGGGCCAAGGTTCGAGTCTCGGTTAGGTTCAGGGATTTGTCCGAGAGAGCGACAGCGCCATCGAAATCAAGTTCGAGATCGGCATCGGAACGGCGGTGCGAATGCTGCCGCCTTTATTGAGACCGGCCGACGGTAGCCGTGCGACCTGTCCAATTCAATTGCAACATTCTAGGTCCTTGGAGAGACGGAAGTGAGTACGACTGGCAGAACCGAGCCTCCGGCTCCGGCGCGCGGTTCGTTTCGTCGCCTTCGATGCGGCGGCGCGCCGATCGGTCTGCTGTTCGCGCTGGCGCTCGCTGGCTGCGACGAGAAGGCGCAATCGCAGGCGGCCGCGCCTCCACCGCCTCCGGTGACAGTCGCGCAACCGGTCAAGCGTACGGTCACCGACTGGGACGAGTTCACCGGCCGCTTCGAGGCGATCGAGGAGGTCCAGGTCCGCGCCCGCGTCGGCGGCTTCGTCAACAGCGTCGAGTTCAAGGACGGTGCGATCGTCCATGCGGGCGATCTGCTCTACATCATCGATCCGCGCCCGTTCGAGGCGGTCGCGTCGCAGGCCCAGGGCCAACTCGACGACGCGCGGGCCAAGGCAGAGCTAGCCAAGCGTGAACTCGACCGTGGGCTGAACCTGGTCCAGACTAGCGCAGTTTCCGTACAGGTCGTCGATCAGCGCCGTCAGGCCTTGCAGGCGGCTTATGCGGCCGAGACGCAGGCCGAGGGTGCACTGAAGGCCGCGCAGCTCAATGTCGAATTCACCCACGTGCTGGCGCCGATCACCGGCCGCGTCAGTCGCCATCTGGTGACCCCGGGCAACCTCGTGCAGGGCGCCGATAGCGGCGCGACGTTGCTCACCTCGATCGTGTCGCTCGATCCGATCTACATCTATTTCGACGTCGACGAGGCGACCTATCAGCGCAACAGCAAGCTGTGGTTCGAAGGCAAGCGGCCGAGTTCGCGCGATACGTCAAATCCCGTGCAGGTGACGCTGACCGGCGAGACAAAGCCCTCGCATGAGGGGAAGATGGACTTTCTCGACAATCGACTGGACATCTCGACCGCGACGCTGCGTAGCCGCGCGGTGGTTCCGAACAAGGATCTCTCGATCCTGCCGGGGCAATTTGGTCGCGTCAGGATCATCGGCTCGTCACCCTACGAGGCGCTGCTGATCCCGGACACCGCTGTAGCCACCGACCAGTCGCGCAAGATCGTGTTCGCGGTCAAGGACGACAATACGGTGGCGGCAAGGCCGGTGGTGCTCGGACCGCTTGATGAGGGCCTGCGCGTGATCCGCGAGGGTCTCAAGGCCGAGGATCACGTGATCGTCGACGGGCTGCAGCGCGCCCGCGTCGGCGCCAAGGTGACGCCGCAAATGGTCAAACCCCCGGCAGGGGATAGGCCGCCAGCAGGCGGCCAGCCCGCGGCAGGTGCCAAGCCATGAATCTCGGCAGGCTCTCCATCAACCAGCCCATCCTGGCGATGGTGCTGTCGATCGTGCTCTTGATCGTCGGCGCGGTCGCCTACCGGACGTTGCCGGTCTCGGAATATCCGCAAGTGGTGCCGCCGACCGTTACCGTCACCACGCAATATCCGGGCGCCTCGGCGCAGACCGTCTCCGACACCGTCGCCGCCCCGATCGAGCAGGAGATCAACGGCGTCGAGGACATGCTGTATCTCTACAGCCAGGCGACCTCAGACGGCCAGCTCACCATCACCGTCACCTTCAAGCTCGGCACCAACCTCGACACCGCCCAGGTGCTGGTGCAGAACCGTGTCGCGATCGCGCAGCCGCGGCTGCCGGAAGAGGTGCAGCGCAACGGCGTGACCACGCGCAAGAACAGTCCGGACATCCTGATGGTCGTGTTCATGCTGTCGCCCGACGACACGTTCGATCAGCTCTACATCTCCAACTACACGCTGCTGCAGGTCCGCGATCAGCTTTTGCGGCTCGACGGCGTCGGCGACATCCAGATGTTCGGCGCGCGCGACTACTCGATGCGGTTGTGGCTCGATCCCGACCGGATCGCCGATGTCGGTCTGACATCGAGCGAGGTGGTGGCCGCGATCCGCGCCCAGAACCTGCAGATCACCGGCGGACAGATCGCCGAGCCGCCGATCGCCGATCGCGCATTCCAGCCGAACCTCGTCTTCACCGGCCGCCTCAAGGATCCCAGGCAGTTCGAGGACATCGTGGTGAAGGCCGGCTCCGACGGCCGTACCGTGCGACTGCGCGACGTCGCTCGCGTCGAGCTCGGCGCGCTGTCCTACACCACCAACAGCTTCATCCTGCGCAAGTCGGCCGTCGCAATGGTGGTGACGCAACGGCCCGGATCGAACGCGCTCGCCACCGCGAAGCATATCTCCGACACGATGGCGCAGCTCAAGACGAGCTTCCCGAAGGGGCTCGACTACAATATCGGCTACAACCCCACCGAATTCATCGCCCAATCGATCCATGAGCTGATCAAGACGATCTACGAGGCGATGGCGCTCGTCGTCATCGTGGTGCTGGTGTTTTTGCAGGGGTGGCGGCCTGCGATCATCCCGATCATCGCGATCCCGGTGTCGCTGGTCGGCACCTTCGCGGTGATGGCGGCGCTCGGATTCTCGATCAATAATTTGACGCTGTTCGGTCTGGTTCTCGCGGTCGGCATCGTGGTCGACGACGCCATCGTGGTGGTCGAGAATGTCGAGCGACATCTCCAGAACGGTATGAGCCGGCGCGAGGCGGCGCTCAAGACCATGGAGGAGGTCGGCGGCGCGCTGGTCTCGATCGCACTCGTGCTGTGCGCGGTGTTCGTGCCGACAGCCTTCCTCGGCGGCATTTCCGGACAGTTCTTCCAGCAATTCGCTGTCACCATCGCGGTCGCGACCGCGATCTCCTGCTTCTGCTCGCTGACGCTGTCGCCGGCACTGGCCTCGCAGATCCTTACTCCGCACGAGGAGAAACGTCCGCCGGCGCGCTGGAACATCATCGCGCGCGGCTGGGACAGCTTTACTGCGCTGTTCAACCACATCTTCGATCGCCTGGCGCTCTGCTACGCGGCCGCCGCCGACGTTGTGATCCGGCATACGGTGGTGATGCTTGTGATCTATCTCGCGCTGATCGGCAGCGCCGGCTGGCTAATCGCCACCACCCCGCAGGGCTTTATTCCCGCGCAGGATCGCGGTTACCTCATCATCTCGGCGCAATTGCCAGGCGCCGCGTCGCTGGCGCGGACCACTGCGGTGGTGCGCGAGATCGAGCGAATCGCGCTGGATACGCCGGGCATCGTTCGCGTGGCGGCTTTTGCCGGCTTCTCCGGCGCGACGCGCACGCAGTCCGGCAATGCGGCGGCGCTGTTCCCGGTGTTCGATGAGCCGGAGGCCCGCCAGAAAAAGGGGTTGTCGGCGAATGCCATCACGGCCGAATTGCGCAAGCGACTGTCGGTGATCCAGGGCGCTTTCATCATCGTCATTCCGCCGCCCGCGGTGCCGGGTATCGGCACGAGCGGCGGCTTCACCATCCGCGTCCAGGATCGGCAGGGGCGCGGCCCTGAGCTGCTGGCGGCCGCGACCGACGAGCTCGTCGCCGCCGCGCGGAAGTCGCCAAACCTGACCTCGGTCTTCTCGCCATTCACGGCGAATACGCCGCAGCTGTTCGTCGACATCGATCGCGTCAAGGCGCAGAAGCTTGGGGTGCCGATCGCCAACATCAATGACACCATCCAGACCTATTTCGGCTCGACCTACGTCAATGACTTCAATTTGTTCGGGCGCACCTATCACGTCACCGCACAGGCCGATCTCCCGTTCCGCAAGGAGACCACCGATCTCGCGCGGCTGCGTACCCGCAACGCCGCCGGCGACATGGTGATGCTCGGCAGCGTCGTGGACTTCAAGAACATCTCGGGCCCCGACCGTGTCGCGCGGTACAATCTCTACTCGGCGTCCGAGCTGCAGGGTGAGCCGGCACCGGGCGTGAGCTCGACGACGGCGCTCAACACCATCAAGCAACTGGCTGACGAAACATTGCCGAGCGGCTTTTCCTTCGAATGGACCGATCTGTCCTATCAACAGGTGACGGGTGGCAATGCCGGCCTCTATGTGTTCCCGATCTGCGTGCTGTTCGTCTATCTGGTGCTGGCGGCGCAATATGGCAGCTGGAGCCTGCCGTTCGCGGTGATCCTGATCGTGCCGATGTGCCTGTTCGCGGCCACCATCGGCGTGCGCATCATGGGCCAGGACGTTAACATCCTGACCCAGATCGGCTTCGTGGTGCTGGTGGGACTTGCGGCCAAGAACGCGATCCTGATCGTCGAGTTCGCGCGCGACATCGAGGCCGAGGGCAGGTCGCGGCTGGAGGCTGTTATCGAGGCCTGTCGGTTGCGGCTGCGGCCGATCCTGATGACGTCGTTCGCCTTCATTTTCGGCGTGCTGCCCCTGGTGGTGTCGACCGGTTCCGGCTCGGAGATGCGCCAGGCGGTCGGCGTCGCCGTGTTCTTCGGCATGCTCGGCGTCACGCTGTTCGGCCTGATCTTCACGCCGATCTTCTACATGGTGGTGCGCAACCTCGCGGAAGGCAAGAACGAGGGCAAGCCAACCCAGACGACCGCGGCCGCGGCGGAGTGAGTCGCGGCGGCGCCGATGCGCGATGAAGCCGGAACACTATCTCAGTTACACTGAGGAGCGCGGAACGCGCCTGGAGCTATGGCCGAAATTGGGTGATGGGGCTGATCAGGCGGCGCGGTTAGCTGGCGTCGTCGATTCTGCGACGCCGTCGGTAAATTTGACGCCGGCAATGACCCTTGGCAACTGATTTTCGCCCT
>NZ_JBVAPG010000207.1:0-12003 GCF_055413685.1 Bradyrhizobium sp. LeoA1Lang
AGCTTGTCACTATCGCAAACCGCCGCTTGCAGCATCAGCTGCAGGCCGCTTAAACTCTAACCCCTGATGAGCCAGAGCCTCCCTTCTCGAAAAGCTTGATCTGTCTCAAATTATCTGACGACGGACACTTCTGGCAAGCCGCTCCTCGCGACAAACGCGAAGCGTTTGCGCGGAGATCATGCTCAAACAAAGAGCTAGAGCGGGATGACGATTCGAAGAAAAGTGGTCACGCTCTGGTGCACGCCGAATGGGACCGGGACGTGCCCATCGCGTCGACGCAAGAGTGCTTCCGCTCTCTCAAGTGGGCGCCCTACCGGCGATGGGTGGAAATCGGCGAAGGCACGCACATGGAGCTACTGGAGAAGAACCGCCTGCAGGCGTTCGATGCTATCAGCCAGTTCGTCGCCGAGAACCCTGCTCGAGGCGTTTCCACTCATAAGAAGCCAGCTGGAAGCGCGTGAAATGAAACCCTGAACACTTGCGGGTAGTAACATCCGCTGCGAGCAACAATGTGGGAGTAGACGAATAGCAAAAACGCCTTTCGTGTCAATTGCTTACGCCCTTGGTGCGCTCGAAGGCGGTCTCTTTTGTCGCGATATCAATGGGTTGCCAAGATATTCCAAAGCATAAGGTGCGCTTCAAGCCCATAAGTATCTTTGAGAAAGGCCGCCCAAAGAGCGGCTTTGCCGCCGCCTTTTCGAGAGAATCGCCCGTTGGCGGCGTGATCAGTATCGCGGCCGATCTTGCTCTTGAGATCGTTTGAAAAGCTGCCTCCCAGCACGCAGACGTGTTGGAGAAGGTGCTTTATTTTTGGCGAGTAGCGGGACCGGCGGTCGGCCAAGACTGGACACGGTGTTGCGCCTCGGACGCGAAACTAAAGCACAACTGGACTGTCCGATTGGCAACACCTGAGTTCGCAAGCGACCACACCTCAGTTTTGGATTTCGAAAAGTGAGCACGCGAACTCAGTGACGCTCGCTCGGTTCGCTCGGCCGCCTGGTCAATTCCATCAAGTGCCAGCCAACGTGAGCTAGCGTGGATCAGTCCAGTCCATCATGGTAAAGCTTGAGCTAGCAACCGGCAACAAGATCAAGGTCAAGGTCAATCAACGATAGTCCACTTTGCGCCATAAGCTGCCTTTCCGCCGTGTCGGATTTTTGACCGAGAGCGGAAGTAGCGGACTCGAACGCTGAGCAGACTCGTCATTCAATCACCTGAGCCTAATGTCGAGCCATCCCAGATCGTTGACCTCGATTTGATCGCCCTCGCCAACGACGACGGTCGTCGTCTCAGCCTCCACTATTGCTGGGCCGTCGATTTTGTTGCCCGGTCGAAGCTGATCCGCATCGAATACTTCAACCTCTCGCCACTCGCCGAAAAATGCCTTTCGACTTCCTTTTGGTCTGCAGGGCGCCAAAGTCTTCTGCCCGCGCGCGACCTGTCCGACGCTCGGGACAGCGCCTACGGCAGCGACCCGCGCATTGACGAACACCGCTTCCTGATCCGGCGACGAGTATGTGTATAGCTCTTCGTGGCGACGATGGAATCGCTCCTCTATCCGATCGACGATGTTCTCCGACGTCCAATCAAGACCGTTTAGGGGGACATCAATCTGGAATATCTGCTCGCCATAGCGCATCTCGGCGGAGCGTTCGATTGCCACATCACCCCCAAACCATGACTTCAGACGGCTCGTGGCTTCTGTTTCCAGGTAGGCGAAGATGGCCCTGACCTCCTCGGGCGTAATCCGTTGGCCAGCGCTGTAATGCGTCCTGCTCACCTCGTACCTCAGATCGCTGGTCAACATGCCCCAGGCAGACAGTACCGAAGCCGCCGTCGGCACGATGATACGCTTGATCTCAAGTTCGCGCGCAACTTCTGCCGCATGCAGGCCCGCAGCGCCGCCAAAGCTCAGCAGCGCGAAACGCCGTGGATCGACGCCGCGTCGCAGAGTCATCAGACGGATACCGTCCGCCATACGCAGATTGACCATTCGATAGATTCCAGCCGCTGCATCGTCCCGAGATAGCTCGAGAGCTTTCGCGAGACGGTCGACTGCCGCTTCGGCGGCTGCGCGATCGAGCGGCCGCTTTCCACCCATGAACGCAGATGCGTCGAGATAGCCGAGAACGACATTGGCATCAGTAACAGTCGGTTCGACGCCGCCGTTGCCGTAGCAAGCCGGCCCTGGCACGGACCCTGCGCTCTCTGGCCCGACGCGGACCGTACCACCCACGTCCAGGGTGGCAATCGAGCCTCCACCGGCGGCGATGCTCGCAATGTCGAGGCTCCGTAGCGCAATGCGTTGGTCGGCAAGCCCTCCCTCAGCCGACAGCGACGCGCGCCCGTCCGTAATCAGCGAGATGTCCGTACTGGTTCCCCCCATGTCGAATGGCACGAGATCGGGAATTCCGAGCAGTTCCGCGCAGCGTCGGCATCCCGAGATGCCGCCCGCCGGGCCGGACAGAACAGTACCGGCGGCCAGCCGCGCGGCTTCCTCGAGCGGAGCCATCCCGCCGTGCGAAAGAATGATAAAAAGGCTACTGGCCAGGCCCGCGTCTTTTAGCCGGGCTTCCAGATTGGTGAGATAGCGTCGTACCGCCGGCCCGACGTAAGCGTTCACGATCGTTGTCGAGACGCGCTCGTACTCCTTGATCTGCGGCAACACATCGCTCGAGCGAGAGACGTTGACTTCCGGCAGTTCGCGCTTCAGTCGTTCGACGGTCGAAATTTCGTGCGCAGGATTGCGGTAGGCATGCAAGAAGCATACAGCCACCGAGCTTACTCCGGCGGTGCGGATTGCCGAGATCGCCTCGCCGAGCGAGTCTTGATCGAGTGGGATCGACACTTCGCCGTCCGGTCTAACGCGTTCACGCACACCGAACCGCAGCTCACGCGGTACCAGGGGCGAAGGGGGTGCGATGCGGAGATTATAGCGATCTCCCTTAAGGCCCTCTCGCATCTCGATAACGTCTCGATGGCCTTCCGTAGTGAGAAGCGCCACCTTTGCCCCCTTCCGTTCGAGCAATGCGTTCGTCGCGACCGTTGTCCCGTGCACCAGGCGGTTCGTTTTGGCGAGCATCTCCGCTCGCGGCATCTTTAGTCGACTTGCGAGTTCCTCAAGTCCATTCATGACACCGATAGACTGGTCTGCAGGCGTTGACGGCGATTTCGCGAACACGGTGTTGCCGTCGCGATCAATTGCAACGAGGTCAGTGTACGTACCACCAACATCGATTCCGATCGTAAACATCTTCAGGATACCCGCTAAATCGTTGTAATTTTTGTCGTAACGCCCTGCGCCAAGTCGGCTTCGCGCGCTTCAGCCGACCGTTGCCCAGGTGGGCCCCACCCTCCGCCACCGGAGGAGCGAACCTCGAAGCAGTCGCCGGGAAGGACTTCGATGCCGACCTCCTTGGTCCGCAGCACGCGCGGCGCGCGGCCTTTCGACACGAGGGTGTACTGATGCGGAAGCCCGTCGCTGCCGCCGAGCATCCCGCATGCTCCATGCTTCGTACCCTCGCCTGCCGTGTTCGCTCGCGCAGGTTTCGCCGTTTCCACGACGAGATCCAACGATACGCCGAGGCCACCACGAAACTTGCCGTCTCCGCCGGAGTCCGGGCGAAATTCGTGATGTCGGAAATGGAGCGGAAACCGGGCTTCGTCGACCTCGATGCTGCCGAATTTGATGCCCCCGACCGTATGCCACTCGCCGATCGATGACCAACCATCGCCCGCCGACGACGCGCCTCCGCCGGGTCTCGCCTGAAACAGATGCCAGATGAAATTGCGTCCTGTGCGCGCATTCTCACCTTGGATGGCGATGCGGAACCTGCGGCTCCACCCGGCCATCGCGCGATCGGGACACGATTGGGAAAGCGCTTTGACGATGGCTTCCACGATTTCATTCGACGGATGGCTGGTGCACATCGTAACCGGACGACCAGGATCAGCCCATACGATCGTACCTTGTTTTGCAACGACCTTCAGCGGCCGAAGGGCGCCGGCATTCTTGGGAATATCTGCGTCGATCAGATAGGCAAACGCCATAACGACCGCAGCCTGCATATTGGCGTGCGACGAATTGACGAAACTCGTCGACTGCGGATCCGACCCCGAAAGATCGACCTCGATATCGGACCCCTTCTTAGTCACCTTCGCGGCGATTTTAATGTCGCTTCGGCCATGACCGTCATCGTCAAGATACGCTTCTCCGTAGAACGTACCGTCCTGCCACGTCGACAGGACTGCCCGCGTCTGTTGTTCAGCCGCGTCGAGAATTGTTTCGACGGCCGCTTCGACGACCTCTCCACCAAACTCGTCGAACAGTCGTCTCACCCGGCGTTCGCCAAGGTGCGCCGCCCCAACCATGGCCGCGAGATCGCCGCGGAAATCGCGCGGATTGCGCACGTTAAGTGCCAGCATGTCGAGCAAATCGTCGCGAAGTTTGCCGCCTTCATAGAGACGGATCGGCGGTACGCGCAATCCTTCCTGCCAAATGTCGGTCGCGCCCGGATTGTAGGCACCGTGGGTAGCTCCGCCGATATCGCTTTGGTGTGCACGCACGATGGTCCAGTACAGCCTTCGCTCTCCATCGAAGACTGGCACGAACGCGGTTAGATCCGGCAAATGGCTGCCACCATGATAGGGATCGTTGAGCAGCAGAACGTCCCCGGGCTTGATGTCCTTGAAGCGCTCCTCGATCGCAAGCGTTGCCCAGGACAGCGCGCCGACATGGACCGGAATATGATCCGCCTGCGCAATCAACCGCCCATTTACGTCGCAGATCCCCAGCGAGAAGTCGCGGCTGGAATTCAGGATTTGGGAGTAAGATGTACGCAGCATCGCCTCGCCCATTTCGTTCACGATCGAACTCAGACGATGCTGGACAACGGAACGGGTGATAGGATCAATCTTCGAGGTCATCGCGGGCCTGCTAGTAGGAAAGAGGGTCTCTATCCGGCGTCAACTGAACGCCGGTCGGAGCATTTCACGGTACAAAGGGCTTGATCAGCCGAACGCGGCGACCTCCCCCAGTGACTCCGCAGCCGCCTTCACGATCGTATCGACGTCAGCATCTGTCATCGGCAACGACAGCGCCATCAGGCCGTAGCTTGCGACGAATATCCCGCGATTGAGCAGCCCGGCGTTGAACACGGCCTGGCGCTTCGCTTCCGTCTCGTTCAAGTAAGCCGATCGATAGTCGCGGACGTTGCGATTAGTGAAGTGGATCTTAAGAAGCGAGCCCAATCCAACTGCGGTGCCGGCGACGCCCATCTTCCGGAAAGCCGCGTTGATACCCTCGCGAACCGTCGTGCCGATCTTATCGAGTCGTGAATACGCTGCTGCATCGAGCAGCTTCATAGCGGCAAGACCGGCGCGCATAGTTACGGGATTAGCCGAAAAGGTGCCGCCGTGCGGGAGCGCCGGCTTGCCGGAAGATGGATCGAAGACCGACATGAACTCTTTACCGCCGGCGATTGCGCCGACCGGGAACCCGCCGCCGATGATCTTGCCGAGAGTAGTCAGGTCCGGCTCGATACTCCAAAGCCCTTGTGCACCCTCATAGCCGAGACGGAATGAGATGACCTCGTCGAATATGAGCAGCGCACCGACTTCCCGCGTTACCTGGCGGAGCGCTTCCACGTAGGCCTTATCCGCCGGAACCAAACCTGCGCGGTTCGGCATCGGATCGACGAGCACACAAGCGAGCTCGGGGCCATGTTCACGGATCAGGCTCACAGCAGCTTCGACATCGTTGAACGGAATTGTCACGACGTCCGTGAGCACGTTCTCGGGCGTGCCCTTGGCATAGGCTACTGATACGGGCGCGTTGCCACCCCAGGCCGCGGGCGTCGGGTCGAGGCTGACTTCAGCATAGTCATAAGAGCCATGATAAGCGCCCTCGCACTTCGCGATCTTCGGCCGGCCCGTGTAGGCGCGCGCGGCCTTTAGCGCCATCATCACCGCCTCGGTGCCAGAGTTGCAGAAGCGGACGTGATCGACCGATGGCAGCCTTGCTGCCAGCAATTCGGCGAGATCGACTTCGGACTCAGTCGGCATGCCGAAGGCCGAGCCTAGCGCGAGCTGTTTGGTCGCTGCCTCGATAAGAGCGGGATGAGCGTGACCATGGATCAGAGACGTGAAGTTGTTGATACAGTCGATATATTCGTTGCCATCGATATCCCAGACGCGGCAACCAGCGCCCGAAGCAGCGTAGATCGGAAACGGCTTCATATAGACAGTGGTACGCGTATTGCCACCCGGCAGGCTTTTCAGCGCTCGCTGATAGAGATCTCGCGATTGGGAATGATTGGCGGGATACATGTTGTCTCCTTGATTCTGGCTTCAACGGCCCAGATAAGCTTCGCGCACACGCGCATTTTGCTTGAGTTCTTCTGCTGGCCCTTCGAGCACAATGCGCCCTGTCTCCAGCACATAGGCGCGATCGGCGACCGAGAGCGCGAGCACTGTGTTCTGCTCCACAACCAGGATGGTCAGACCGGTCTCGCCGATGCGGCTGACTTGTTCGTAAACCTCTTCGGCGAGCCGCGGCGCCAAGCCGAGCGATGGTTCGTCGAGCAGCAACAATTTGGGACGAGCCATCAAGGCGCGACCGATCGCGAGCATTTGCTGCTCTCCGCCCGATAATGACCATCCAAGTTGTCGTCGGCGTTCCTTAAGGCGCGGAAATAATCCAAAGACGCGATCGAGATCGGCCGCGATCGACTGCCGCCAGCGGCGCCAACTGACGGTCGCAAGGGTCAGGTTCTCCTCGACCGACAGTCCAGGAAATATTCGTCGGCCCTCGGGCGCCTGCGCAATTCCAGCCGAAACGCGTTCGTCGGTGGACCAACCAGCGATCGAGCGCGCTTCGAATCTTATGTCTCCCGACGAGACCCTGTTGAGTCCGGAGATCGCATGCAACAAGGTCGTCTTGCCGGCGCCATTGGCACCGATAAGTGCGACCGTTTCGCCAGCTTCGACCTGGAGGGTCACGCCCTGCAGCGCTATGATATCGCCGTGCGCGACCACGAGATCGTTACACGACAGCATGGACATATCCTTCGCCCAGATAGGCAGACAGTACGGCCGGGTTTGCCTGAATCTCCGCTGGAGTTCCCTCGGCGATCTTGCAGCCAAAATTAAGAACAAAGATGCGCTCAGCGAGCCGCATGACCATCCCCATGTTGTGTTCTATCAACACCACGGCGAGGCCGTGCGCCGCGCGCAACTCTGTGAGGCGGTCAATTAGTTGATCGACCTCGCCGGAATTCAGGCCGGCCGCTGGCTCGTCCAGCAAGAGAACGTGCGGCCGGCAGGCCAGCGCACGTGAGAGTTCGACCATTCGGCGCCGGCCGTACGAGAGCGATCCGATGGCCTCGTGTGCCTCGTTTGCCAACCCCATTTGCTCGATGATTCCCATCGAGACTTCGCGCAGGCCGGACTCGCTAAGGTCGCTACGGATCGCTGCACCGGTCATCACGTTTTCAAGTACGCTAAGGCGCGCGAACACGCGCCCGTGCTGAAACGTACGGCCGAGGCCGGAACGAATACGTTTGTTAGTGGCCATGCGCGTGACCGCCTGACCATCGAGAAGCACCTGCCCCTCATCTGGCATCGCCAAGCCTGTCAGGACGTTCAACAGCGTGGACTTTCCGGCGCCGTTAGGCCCGATGACCGCGACGAACTGGCCCTTTTCGACGGTCAGATCCACGTCCGTCAGCGCAGCGAGGCCGCCATAGCGCTTGTGAATGCTTCGTGCTTCCAAGACATTCATGACGTCGCCTCCGGAGTACGAACAGACGCAAGGATTGGACTTCTCGCTGAACGACGGCTCAGGCGCTGCCCGAGGCCAACGAGCCCCGTAGGAAGAAACACCAGGATGCAAAGCACAAGCAGACCGAAGAAGAACAGGTAAGCGGTGCCGAGAAAGCGCAACCATTCTGGCAGAAACGTCAGCAGTACCGCCCCGAGGATAGCACCTACGATGGTGCCTTCCCCGCCGACGATCAGCATGGCTAGGTATGTGATCGAATGCGCGTAAGTGAAATCCTCAGGCGCGACGAAGCGCACGTGGAGGGCAAACAGACATCCGGCAACGGCGGCGCAGATGGCAGAAAGTACGAATGCGGTAATCTTGGCGCGCGTTGTATCGATGCCAGTCATCTCGGACGCGATCTCGTCGTCGCGCACTGCCATCATCTCGCGACCGCGGCGGGACCTGTGCAGTACGGCCGCTGCGGCAGCGATTAGCGCGAGGACTGTCAGCGCAAGCCACAAGAATTGATGTTCGCTTGAGAAACTGAGCGACCCTAGCCTTAATTCCGGGATCCGCGCGATACCATTGGTGCCGCCTGTGAGCGCTATCCAATTCGATGTCACGATGTAGAACGAGACGTTGAGGCCGAGCGTCGCCAGCGCGAGATAGTGACCGCGCAATCGAAGCAATGGGTAGCCAATCAGACCAGCAGAGACTGCTGTCGCCGCGATCGAGACGGGGGCCGCGAGCCACGGGGACCATCCGCAAGTGGTGGTCAGGATGGCCAAACCGTAGCCGCCCATGCCGACGAAGGCAGCATGACCGAGCGAGATCAAACCGGCATAGCCAAAGGCAAAGTTGAGCCCGATCACCGCTACCGCGGAGATCAGTGACAAATTCAGCAGGCGAAGATGGTATTCCGGAAGGACGATACCGGAAAGCCCGCCGATCACAATGACCGCCGCAGCGATCTGCACGGGGATACGCATCGCCATCCGATCAGCCTCGATCCTGGATCTTCTCGCCGAAGACGCCCTGCGGACGCACCAGCAAAAAGATGATCATTATGCCGAAGGAGATTAGATCCTTGTACGCGGACGAGACGTAGGATGCGCCGAGGACTTCACTCAAGCCAACGAACAGGCCGCCCACGATGGCCCCCGGCAGACTTCCAAAGCCACCGATGATGGTCGCAGCGAAGGCCTTCAATGCGATCGGATCACCCATGTTGACGTCCGCGAACCACATTGGTCCGAGCATTAGTCCCGCGACGCCCGCGAGCACCGCCGCGAGGATCCACGATAACGCAAGTAGGCGGTTGACTTTGAGACCCATCAACTTGGCGGCCTGCACATCCTGCGCGACGGCTCGCATCCCCACGCCAACCGAAGTGCGATTGAAGAGAAGCCATAATCCGGCGACCATCACTGCGGTCACAGCGACCACGCCAAGGGCGTGCGTGGAAATGATCGCGCCGCCGAGAGAGACCGCGCTGTCTTCGACGGGAGACGGCAGGCGGAACGGCCACGACCCAAACGACAGTAACGCGGCGTTCTGCATCGTGATGCTAACGGCAACGGTCCCGATGATGATCGTCACAACCGAACCACGTCGTAGAGGCAGATAGACCGAGATAAAGAACAAGGCCCCGAACAGCGCCATGATGAGGAGCGCCGCGCAATATGCAAATGGCCAGGGAAGTTGAGCGTTGATGAGCGTCGCAACGCCGGCGAACGTTCCGAACATTACGAATTGACCGGCCGCGAAATTCACCACTCCAGTAGCAGAGTAAACGATCACGAAGCCGATCGCAGCGAGCGCGTACACGCTGCCGATCGCCAGTCCGTTGATTAGAAGCTGAACGAAGTCCGCCATGACGTACCTACACGGTCTAGGCCTGCGGCCGGCTTGCCGAACCGCAGACCATTTCGTTGTAAATGACTAGTTGAGCGTGACCGGCTGCACGAGTTCTAGGGTCTTTGTGCCAGGCTTCGCTTTCACAACAGCAAGATCGCGAACGCCGTTGCCTTTGCTATCGTACGAGTAGACGTGCCCAATGCCCTGCCATCCCTTGACCGAGGACAACCATTCGCGCAGCGCTTTCGGATCGGTTCCGACCTTACGCATACCGTCGGCCATCAGCATCGCTCCGTCATAGTACGCAAGCCCGTAGGGATCTGGATCAACTCCGAACTTCGACTTGAAGCGCTCCACGTAGTCCTTCATCCGACCACCGACACTGACGTCCATGAAAGCATCGACCACCCCCCAGACACCCTCGAGGTCTGCTGGTGAAAGAAGCTGCGTCGCGGCGGGTACCAGTGCAGCAGAGGACGTAACGAGCGGCATCTTGAAGCCGAGCTGCTTGGCCTGGCGGAGCACCAGCGCGCCATCTTGCGGATAGTTGAAGATCAGAATGGCATCCGCGCCCTTGTTGCGGAGACTAAGGAGCTGCGCGGAGAAGTCCTTGTCGTTCTGACCATAGGCTTCCATGCCGGCGACCGGGATGCCTGCGGCCTCGAAGCGCTTGGCGGCCGTCTGCGCACCGCCCTGGCCGAAGTCGTTCTGGATATAGAGAATTCCGGGCTTCTTCACCTTGATGACGTCGACAGCAGCCTTCACCATTCCTTCGGCCGAAACGCTGTCAGCGGGACGGATGCGAAACATCCATTCATTTCCGTTTTCGGCCACGACGTCGGCACCGCCCGCATACATCGCTGGCACTTGAACTTTGCTTAGCTCGGGCGCGGTTGCGAGATTTTGCGTGGAGTAGCTCGACAGAAAAAAGAACGCGGGCTTGGTCTCCTGGGCCAGCTTTACGAATGCGTTGACCGCGGTTCCGTTGGACGCCTGCGTGTCCTCGAACACGATCTTGATCTGACGACCGTTTATACCCCCCGCTTTATTGATGTCCTCTTCGGCCATCGAAAGGGAGTTTTGGTACTGCTTGCCCGTCAGCGACAGCGGCCCCGTCATCGGGACGGTAGCGCCGATCAGGATGGGCCCACCCTGCTGAGCTTGAGCCGCACCGACGAACGACAGCATCGCTGCTCCGATCGTCGAGCTGAGAAAGGCCTTCCGCGTGATCTTCATGTCGCCTCCTGGAATGAAATAACCTTGTCCATCACGCCCAATGGAGTCGCACGGGGCTTGACAGACGTTCCGTTTTCTGGAACATTATCCCGAATAACGAAACGGTAGACGGCCTCCTCGTCAGGTGTCAAGCCGTTCATTTTTGCTTGCGCCGCACAAAAATTGATCGGATCACATCCAGATGGATGACAATTCGCCCGGCCCGCTGGCTCGATACATCGACGTGCTCGAAGTGATTGCCGCCTTCCCTGGCACGATCACGCTCGCCGACGTCTCATCGATTCTCGAACTCCCCAAGACAACCGCGCATCGACTGCTGAAGGGGCTGGTTCGATCAGGACTAGCAGTCGAAGCGGAAGCAGGACGCACCTATTCCGTGGGCGATAGGCTAACGCGCTTACTTCATGCGAGCGCGGACAATGGCTGGTACGCGTCGCTCGCCGGTCCCCATATTCATGCTTTGACGGAGGCGTCCACCGAGACTTGCTATCTCGCACGCCTCGTTGGGTCGCGCGTACTGGTAGCTGTTTCATATTCGCCCGATGTGAGGTGGCGCGGATATGTTCAGCCGGGAATCGAGATGCCCGTGAATGCCGCAGCGACTGGCAAGGCCATCATGGCATTTCAGAGCAAAGAGCTGATCGCTGAAGCTCTCTCAAATGAGCTTCCTAAGCCGACCGTCAATTCACACACCAGCCGAAAGTGGATTGATCAGGAGTTCGCAAAAGTCAGAAGAATGGGCTACGCCACCTGTATTGGGGAAATCGACGAAGGACTTGCGGCGCTTGCTGTCCCCGTCATGCTTTCGGATGGCGCAGTTCTTCAATCAGTAGGCATGACTGGGCCGCTCGAGCGAATTATGAACAAGCAGATGGAAGACCGGCTTGGAGCTCTGCGGGAAACTGCAGCCGCACTCTCGAAGGCGCTATCCCGAGGAATGGCTGTAAATAGTCGACGTTGAGACGTCCCTATCGGTTCGCGTCAGTGCCAAGGCGCGCGCCTAGAGCCAGCTGTCGGCTGTTGGCCCAGGCCGTGTGAAAACTGTGCCTCTGCTATTATTCTCCAGTGAATCGGCGGGGGACGAGCGATGGCGGGATTCGTAGAGGGGGTTGATCGCGGACAGAGCACGTTGTTCCCTGCACTGCTCG
>NZ_JBVAPG010000208.1:0-11944 GCF_055413685.1 Bradyrhizobium sp. LeoA1Lang
CAGAGGTCCCTTCAGAGGGGAGCACCCAATCATCGCCCAGCGGCAGCGTCAATCACCCCGATCGGGCAATCCAAAGCATTCCGCGCAAGTCAAGGCCGGGCACGGCGATCCTCTCGTGACGCTCACGTTTGATGTGACTGTAACATTGTCCATTCGCGCCGCATCTCAAAGTGGCCCCATGACCGGCCTCCGCTTGATGGTGTCGCTATCTCCTTGGTAGGTTGAAGGTGACTGCCACATGAGGTCTGCCTATTGTACAGCTACAACCGGCCTTCAGCACCGCATTGATCAGGCTCAATCGAGCAAGTCTCATTGTGAATTCCTATTTCAGTGACCAGCGGCCGACCTTTAACTGCGGCATCTTTCACTCAGCAATCGTATCCGTCCGGTGAAGGCCGCCTTGCCGAGTGAGGCGTGTTGTTGAGAACTGTCCTTATGGACAGTGATAGGCGCAGTGCCCAAGTCGAGCGGCTCGAAGTAGTGGACACAGGCCGACGGCGGCGCTGGTCCGAGGATGAGAAGCTCAAGATCGTCCTGGAGAGCTTGCAGGCGCCGCGCCAGGTCGCGGCGACGGCGCGGCGATATGGCGTTTCGCGCTCATTGCTGCTCCGGTGGCGACGGTCGTTTCGTCCCGAGCCGAAGGATGCCGCCCATCAAACGGGCTTCGTACCGGCGATGGTGGTCGCGGAATCGGGGCCGACGCTTGGTCCGGTCGGGCCGGCCGGCGGCGGCGCGATCGAGATCGAGTTTGCGGCCGGGGCTCGGATGCGGATCACGGGCACGGTCGACGCGGCGACGCTGAAGGCCGCGGTCGCGGCACTGGCAGATGGACGGCCGCGGTGATCCCCATTCCGCCCGCCGTACGGGTGTGGATTGCGACCGGCCACACCGACATGCGCCGCGGCATGAACTCGCTGGCGTTACTGGTGCAAGAGGCCTTCAGACGCGACCCGCACGGCGGCGACCTCTACGTGTTCCGAGGCAAGAGCGGCAAGCTGATCAAGATCCTTTGGCATGATGGGCTCGGCATGTCGCTCTACGCCAAGCGGCTGGAGCGCGGCCGCTTCCTCTGGCCGTCGTCGGCCGATGGCATTGTGACCATCACCCGAGCCCAACTTGGCTACCTGCTCGAGGGCATCGACTGGCGGATGCCGCAACACACTTGGCGGCCGCAGGCGGCGGGTTGATCGCTGGGATTTGAATCGACCACACGTCGGCAGTTCAGACACAGACAGCTTATTGTGATTCTCTGACCGGGATGGCGCCGATGATTCTCTCCCCGACGATGTGACCACGCTGAAGGCGATGCTGCGTGCCGAGCGGGTAGCGCGGTTGGCCGCGGAAGCGGACGCCCAGGCGCGGACCTTGCTGATCGAGAAGCTCAAACTCACGATCAAGAAGCGGCGGCATGAGAAGTTCGGACAGTCCTCGGAACGTGGCGCACTGTTGGATCAGCTCGAACTGCAACTCGCCGATCTGGAGGAGAACGCGGCGCAAGCCGAGACCGCGGCGCAGATGGCCGCAGGCGACAAGATTACGGTGCCATCGTTCGAGCGCCGCAAGCCGGTGCGCCGGCCGCTGCCGGAGCATTTGCCACGGGAACGTCTTGTCTATCCGATACCTGCGGCCTGCCCATGCTGCGGCGACCGCCGGTTACGCAAAATCGGCGAGGACGTGAGCGAGACGCTGGAGCTCATTCTGCGGCAGTGGAAAGTCATCCAGCGCGTGCGCGAGAAGCTCGTCTGCCGGGCCTGCGAAGCCATCACCCAGCCTCCGGCTCCCTCGCACCCGATCGCGCGCGGACGTGCAGGACCCAAGCTGCTGGCCCATGTCCTGTTCGCCAAATACGGCTTGCACCTGCCGCTCCATCGTCAGAGCGACGTCTACCGGCGCGAAGGCATCGACCTCGACGTCTCGACGCTGGCGGACTGGGTGGGCGCCTCCACGGCAACCCTGATGCCGCTGGTCGATGCGATCCGCGGCCATGTCTTTGCGGCCGAGCGCATCCACGCGGACGACAGTGTGCTGCAGAAGCACACAGAAAGGATGATCGTGATGATCTGATAATCTGTGAGCACAAGCTGTGACAGCGATGAGGGAGGGCCCCTCGGGATCGGCTTTCAGGAGCAGGTCCCAAATCACTTCAAGCGGCTTCGCTTAAGAGGCGCGGTCGTGAGCGTTGAAGCTAACGATCGGGAAATACCCGAGCGGATAAGCATCCGAGAGACGAATGAAAATGAACCCGCCGATGAAGCGTCGTAACGTGGAAATCGTCGTCAAAACCAGAGGTGTGTCGTCCCTCTGGGATCAGTCCGCTGGAAGCCTGATGATTGGGCGGGCGGCGACCGGCGTTGAGGGGGCGTGAATCGGATGCAGGCGTTGTCACGGAACTGCAGGAACCAGTCGCTCCGATGCAAAGGGAGAAGCACAAGCGGAGAAAACCGCGAGGCAAGAGTACCGATGCGGAGCACTGGGGCGGACCGATCCGTACAAGTGACGAAGGCTCGTAATGGGGCTGGAGCGAAGGGATCGGATCAGGTGGGCTGGCCATCGTTGCAACTGGCAACAGGAGGACGGCGGTGAACCAGCCAAGCAAACCGTTCAACATCGACAAAAGAAAGGTGTACGAAGCGTATCTGCAGGTGCGATCTAATGGTGGCGCAGCCGGTGTCGACGGAGTGACGATTGAGGAATTTGAATCCGACTTGAAGAGTAACCTCTACAAGATTTGGAATCGAATGAGCTCAGGCGCCTACTTCCCGCCACCTGTTTGTGCCGTCTCCATTCCGAAGAAGAGCGGAGGCCAGGCACGGTTGATCTGCAGACGGAGAGCTCGGCGTTATCGCCCAGCAACCAATGATCGATGCTGAGCACAGCGTGCCCTTGTCCTTGGAAGGGAGGTCGAAGAGGACTCTTGATCTGAGACTCACTGATTTTGAGGCTGATCTTCACTTGGCCACAGGCGCCGCAACAACATCCCGATCAGAGGAAACTTCGCAATCTGGCAAGTTCCGTGATGTGATCGGCTGACAAGACGTCCGGTATGAGCGGAGGCTGTGGCGCGGTGTGGATTTGGTAAAGATGACGTGTGGCCTCACGCTTGGTCATAAACTCTCGTATGCAGTCGTCCAGTGTGCCTTCCGCCGACAGATATGTACTTTTGTCTGCACGACGCTCATTTTTTATGGAGGGCCATTTGCGAATCATCGCGGGCGCATCGTGTCGTTCGCGTCCGTCATCTCTGTACTCGATCCTTCAACGCGGCGCTCTGTCCACGGAATAGCCGGGAAGTAGCCTCATTGCCTCACGAGGCCCCATCACACTGCCACCCCGAAGCCGCGTCGAATTCTTCGCAAACGGCACAAAGCGGGCGTCCTGGACTGATCAGCGTTCGCTCGCAGGCAGCAACCCCGCTAACGCCTTGGCTTCCGATTTGAGAGCATCGATTGCCGCCTTGCGCGCACCGGCATTGAAGCGAGTCCTGATCGCCGACACTGAAAGGGCGCCCCTCAGTTCGCCGTGTACGTCGATCAACGGCACGGCCGCCGCGGCGACCTCCGGGTCCCGCTCTCCGATCGAAACATAAAAGCCTCGGTCGCGGATTTTCTTCCCTTCGGCGTTCGCTGGCTCGCGGAATACAGTGAGAATTCGCCCGGCGGCTCCGCGATCAATGGGCAATCGCTGACCTTCTTCGAGATGATGTCGAACTGAACGTGGAGAATTGACGCGGTAAAGACAGATACGTTCGTCCTTGTCTGCAACATAAAAGGATGCAGTTTCCCCAGTTGCCTCGACCAGTCGACGAAGCGATGGCCGGATGATTTGGCCAAGATCAAGGCCGCGCTGATAAAGCACCCCAAGGCGCCACAACTCCGGTCCTGGTCGAAACAACCGGTCCGCGCCGCGGACGAGAAAGCCGTCAGCCTCCAACGAAGAGGCCAGTCGCAGCACTGTGCTCTTGTAAAGGTCCGCCGTCTCCGCGATCTGCGTCAGTGTCATCGCAGTACGCTCCGCGTTGAAACTTTTCAGGATTGCGAGCGCTCTGCTGACCGCGTCAACTCCTGTCTTGCTCATTTCTGCTCCGGTTCTGCACTATAGAACAACTATCAGAGCTAGGGGGTGAACCCTATTTCAGAAGCATTGAGGCGGTTCTGCAAGCCAGAATAGTTTGACTCTTCTTCTAACTAAGAGTATCGGTTTTGCACGTAACGGAAGTTCTGAGACGCGAAACAATGGAAGGGGTAGCCAAGGCTGGCCGGACTTGCGCGAGGTGATGATCCGCTGAGACTGATTGGTGGCTCGGCGCATGGCGTCGGGGGTGTATGATCACCTGATCCAGATGCACGCAGGGGAACGAGATCTCGTTCGTCTTCCTGCCGCACCACATACTCGGCGTTCTTCTCGGGGTGCGCAGCGATCTTGCCGCCATATGCCAATATGAAGAGCGGCTCCGACCTAGACGGCCCGAAGCTCGGCATCACGGCTCCTGGTTCCTGGACGGGCAGAATGGCGCGCCATTGCGTCAAGATGCCGGGATTGGGACCGCGCGACGTCAACATCATCGCGGTCGGGAGCGATGCGCCGGACGTGGTGGCACTCGACCCCAAAAAAGTCGACGCGCTGGTCTATTTCGATCGCATTGCGACCCTGCTCTCGAGGAAGATTGGGGCCAATTCGCTGTTCGATGCGCGCACCGTCGAAGGCGCCAAGACTGCCTTTGGCGGGATCCGTCTAGCGCCTGTCGCTACCTGCCGCAATCTTCATCGACAAAAATCCCGAAACCGCGCAGCGCTTGGTCAATGCCCTGCTGAAGAGCCACCGCTGGGTCAACTCTGTATCAACGGAGCAGTTCGTGGCGCAGTCCCGGCACAGTACGAAACTGATCGCGAGGTGAACATCGAGATCCTGAAAGCGTCCAAGGCGCCGTTTTCCCGGGCCAGCCTAATGGACGCCCAACCGCCCAAGGTACCCCCGGCTGTGTTGAGCGGTTTCTACCCAGGATCACCGCGGCAAGCAAAACCTTCACCGATCGCCTCGCTGGCGTGCGGCCCAGCGGTTGAACTAACAACGGCGGGCGCCGAAGATACCACAAAGTAAGGCTTCGTCATGTCCCTGCCGCTCACCGGCATCCGTGTCCTCGACCTGTCAAACGTATTGGCAGGCCCATTCTGCGGCTACCATCTCTCGCGCCTCGGCGCGGAGGTTATCAAGGTCGAAAACCCCAATGGAGGCGATCTCGCGCGGCGCCTTGGCGCCGATCCGGAAAGGGCAGAGCGCCTTCAGGGCCTCTCCTTCGTCAGCGTCAACGCCGGTAAGCAGTCGGTGGCGCTCAATCTGAAGTCTGAAGCGGGAAGCGAAGCGTTTGTCGGGCTGGTGTCCGAGGCCGACGTCCTTGTCGAAAACTTCCGGCCAAAGGTCATGGAGCGGCTTGGTCTCGGTTTCGACGCGTTGTCCAGGCGCAACCCGCGCCTCATCTATTGTGCAATCTCAGGCTTTGGGCAAAACGGTCCTTGGTCCGCCCGCCCGGCCTACGACCAGATCGTCCAGGGCCTTTCCGGCGCGATGAGTGTTACCGGTGATGCAGCCACGGCTCCGCTGCGGACTGGCTTCCCGATCTCCGATACCATCGCCGGGCTAACGGCCGCCTTTGCTATCGCCGCGGCGCTCGTCGAGCAGCAGCGAACGGGCAGGGGCCGCTTCATCGACGTGTCGCTGCTCGAGGCGACCATCGCGGCTATGGGATGGGTGGTTTCCAATCACCTGAATGGCGGAGTCGAGCCGCGGCCGATGGGGAACGAAAATTTCACGGCCGCACCCTCCGGCACGTTCTGCACCGCGACCGGACCGCTGAATATCGCCGCCAACGAGCAGAAGCAGTACCGGACACTTTGCGATCTGATCGGCCGGCCGGATTTGAAGACGGATCCGCGCTTCGCGAAGCGGGAAGCACGTAAACTGAACCGCGGAGCGCTTAACGATGAGCTGAACGTGGCGTTGAGCTGCAGGTCTGCGGAGGAATGGGAGGCGCTGTTGAATGCCGCCGGCGTCCCTGCCGGCTGTGTGCTGACCGTCCCGCAAGTTTTGCGTGAGCGGCAGGTGCTGGAGCGCGGATTTGTCGAGACGCTGCCGCTCGATAGGGCTGGCGAACCGCCATTACGCATTACGCGCCCTGGTTTTCGGCTGGATGAGGCGTTTCCTGCCCCCGCGCTCCCCCCGTCGCTCGGTGCGGACACGGAGCGATGGCTGGCTCGACTCGGTTATACAGATCCGGAAATTGAGCACCTTATCGCAAGCGGTGCCGCCGGAACGTCATGTCAAGGAGGAGCTCATTTTCCGCGGGTCCGCCCGGCAACAGATGGAGCAGCGTGACGACCAGGCAGTTGCGCGCAAGCAAACCACTGCCGGGCATAGGCTAACGGGATTGGAAAACAGGGATGAGCGAAACGGAGCTGCGAGAGCAGGCCGCCCATTGGTGGCGGAGCTCTATATGCGACATCGCCCCCGGGCGGATCGCCTATCGCGGATACACGATCGAGGAATTGATTGGTCATATTTCGTTCCCCGCGATGATCTGGTTGATGCTGCGTGGCGAGCTACCCACACCGGCACAGGAGCGGCTCTTTGAGGCTGCCCTGGTTGCATCGGTGGATCATGGCCCACATGCACCTTCCATCGCCATCGCGCAGATGGCTGTGAGTTGCGGGCTGCCGCTCAATGGCGCGATGGCATCCGCAATCAACACGCTGGACGGTGTGCATGGCGGAGCGGGGGAGCAGGCGATCGAGCTCTATGACGAGGTCCTGCGACGCAGCGAGACCAAGGACCTCGATGAGGCTGCCGCGGAGGTGATCGACCATTTCACCGCCGCGCGCAGCAAATATCTGCCGGGCTTCGGTCACCGCTTTCATCCCGTCGACCCGCGCGCTGAACCGCTACTCGCGCTAGTCGATGCTGCGATCAGTGAAGGTGCCGTCAACGGTCGCTACGCCAGCGCTGCGCGCGCGATCGAGCGCGTTATGCGCGAGCGCAAAGGCAAGCTCATCCCGCTGAACATCGATGGAGCCACCGCAGTCATCTACGGGGAGCTGGCCTTTGCTGCACCCCTGGCCCGCGGCATTTTCTGCTTGTCACGGGCGGTAGGGATTCTGGCCCATGCATGGGAGCAGACCGGACGCAAGGACCGCAACAAAGGCCCGATGCCCAAGCAGTTCGCCTACAAATACGAGGGGCAGCCAAGGCGCAGCCTAAAGCAAGCGCCATGATGTACCATAAGGACTGCCGAGCTCATCGAAACGCGCGTCTTTTCGGCCACCGCCAATTGCGTCGGTTCGGATTGCGCGGACGTCAACCGTGGAGACAAGCCGGCTCACTGCTTCATCGAGGGCCGTGGTTCGAGGCGTAGGGAAATCTCTATCTAGTCAACATTTCCTTGGCCGCATCGTCAGGCTTGCACCCGGTGGCTCCTGGTCCTCGATCGTCAATAACGCTTGGCGGAATGGCCTGGCCGCATTCTCGCGTCCAACAACGTCTGGGGCGTGCCCCTGATGAAAGATGGTGCTGTAAGATCGGCAGGTTTAGTCATTCTTCGGAACGAGTGGTCCGGTCGTGCTGGCAATGGACGCCAGACGCTGTTCGTAACTCGTGCATAGCTGGGCCACGTCTTCGTCCTGGCATCGGATGGCGAGTGCATCGCTCCTCAGTCCTGCGCTCGCTCGACGTGTTCTGAGCCTGCCCATGACGGGCAGGCTCTCTCGACCTTTTTCGCCGCTGTTACTGTGCGGTGATCTGCGCCAGGATAAGCGCGGCAATGGTGAGTTGAGCGATCGACGGCGCCAGATTGCCCCTTGAGACCTTGCCCCGCAGATAGTTGCTGAACTTGCCACCCTCCATATAGACATCCTGCAACCATTCCCGATACGCGCCGAGCGCGGCGAGAGGGTAGCACAAGGATTCTTGCGGATTCGACTTCGATTGCGGATGGCTGGCGAGGTAGTGGTGAGGATATTTTCCACGCTCGCCGTTCGTCGCCGCCAAGTCGTCGTCGCAGCAGTCTTTCGACCAATGCTGTCCGATCGAGATATCAACGACGTTCTTCTCCCGATATCGGCACTGGCCATGATCAGTTCGTAGATCACGGTGGGGGCCTCGTTGAAGACGTGCAAGAAACCCTTTGGCGCGGACTGAAAATTGAGCACGATGCGCTCATGCCATTTGTCGAACTTCTTCGAGAAAGCGCTGACGCCGCTGATCCGGAAGACGCAGCCCTATGCCAAGCGCGTCGCGCACCAGGGGCATTTGGGTCGAGCCAAAGCTGCTGGCCGAAATCGAGTACCGCGCCAGATCGGCCAAAGGCAAGGTGCGACAGCCGGTCTTCAAAGGCTTGCGGGAGGACATGCAATGAGATGGTGCCCGCGCTGCGATAACTGCCGGTGGGTTTGCGAAATCATTCGGACCAGCCTACCCATGCGTGCACCTGCGGCGGCGCCGGTATGCCGTGCCCATTTTGCAATGAGCGGTGACGAGTCGTCGTCCCCGGCGCTGGCAAAAGGATTGTTAGCCGCGACGACGACGCGTCCTTAAACGCAAAAAAAGCCCGGCGACCCATCAAGGACCGCGGGGCATTGTCGTTTTGTGATTGGGGGGTGCATTGCTTCACGGGCCACGGCCTCGTCAGCTTCTCGACAGCTTGCCCGAGTAGGCAGCTCAGCTGATCTGTAGACGTGAGGCTAGCGTGGACCCGCACAATTTTGACCCCTCCAATGTAGCAGCTTCGTCAGAGGTGCAGCACGCCCTCACGGAAGATCAGCAAGCGGACACGGCGGAGCAAGAAGCCTTTGAGCAGCAATTTGAAACGGCGCGCCTGGCCGATACGGCGATGCCCGACCGGGGGCCGCGCCGTAGCCCCCCTGCCAATGTGGCTAGCGACAGCCAGCAGCCCCGGACGAGTTGATGGGGGCACTTGCCAGGAGCAACCTCCTGCCAAGCGAGGAGGTCCTCATCAACGATGAGCATGACACAGCCGAGTTGAGACCAGCGAAGAGGCCGAGGACCCTAAACAATCCGCAAAGCGTTGCCATTGAGCGGCAGCTGAGCGAGATCGCTAATTCAGGTGGAGGTGGTGGAGCAATGCCGGCCGCCTCGGCGCTGCAGCCGGCTCCGTCAACGGGGATTGTGATAGGGTGGGACAGGCGGCCTCTTTATTCCGAGGATGCTCCCATTATCTTGGGGCTTGAGGGGGCCCTCATCAAGGGGGGATGAACGAAGGCTGGGCCAAGCAGTATGTAGGTTATCTTCGTAGCTTTAGCCGTTGGCTCTTCGCAAAAAACAAGCCGAGCATTGTTGCTCGGCTCGAGAGTAAGTCGCTGAGCGGTGATGTGTCCGAGTTCACCGGAAGGGGTAATCCCAAGAACCTCCTTAAGGCAATAGACCATCTCCGGACCTTCCGGTCGACAGGCGTGCCGATCGTACACCGCCGCGCAAAGCGCAATCCTCACCCCCAGAACGCGGCCCTCATCAATCCTGAAGACGCGGTACTGATCGAGCCGAGGCGCGTCGACCAGGCCGCTGCGCAGCACAGCGCGTGGCAGGAAGCCGGCAGTCGGCCCGAGGGGATTCGGGGACTGCAGGATGATCAACCCGCCCCGTCGGTTTTCGTCCAAGAGCACGTCGCGTTCGACCCAGAGCGGGGGAGCTTCGGCGAGTGCTCGATCATCTGGATGATCAATCTATGCCTTCTCCAGAGGGGCTTCTCCGACTGGAACAGGAGCTTCGCCAGGACATTCAGGGAGGCAGAATAATCAACCCGCTCCATCATTTTCCGTCGGTCCAGATTTCGATCCAGAACAGTTCACTTTTGAACCGGGGAGCTTCGGCGACTACTGGATGATGAACCGGCGCAGTTGGGAGTGGCATCTAGCTCAGGCCCGGCAGATCAGTAGGCTTAGCCGGGCCCGCTGCTGAATCTATCAATGTACTTCCCCCTGGACTTCCAGCACCGCCCCCAATGGGCGTCGGAAGACTTCATGCAAGGGATGAGCTTGCACAACCTGCTGCCGAGCGCGTCTCAGCCGGCGACAAAATCCCTCTCGGCGGCGTGAACTACACGGCCACATTGGAGGAGCATCAGATTTTTCTGCGCCCAACATGAATAGCGGATTGTCGCACGGCAAAGAGGATGTAAGCTCTCGGCTTTGAGCCCGGGGAATGGCCTCCCAACCGGCTTTCTCCCATAGGTACGTAGAGCCGTTGGGAACGTAGTGGTACCGGCGCAGTTCGAGAGCGGCAGGTGCAGGTATTTCGTGATGAGGGAAGCGAGGAAGCCCGCCATTGCGGCAATCGCAAGCATCATCCACCGCACGCCGCGCGCTCGCATCAGAAGATCATGCATCGCGTTGACCTTGATTTGCACGTTGGAGAGCTGCGCGGTGACGTGCTCCAATTTCGTTTGCAGACGAATGACGCGGTCGCGGGTACCCGTGGGTCATTTCTCGATCGCCTTGATTGCGGCGACCGCGGCGACAGCCGTCGACACTCCGATGAAGAACGAGGTGATGATCGCCTGCTCGGTCTTGTCCCAAGTGGATTGCCCGTCGATGCCGGGCTTGCCGATGCTCGGGCGCCCCAAGAGCCGAGCCTGTGATGGATCAGTTCCGGCGCGAGGACGATCATCATCATCAGGACGGGTCGGCCCCCGAGTCTTCTTTCTGACAAATCTGCGCATTCGGGTTGTCCGCGTTCCGAAGGGGCGCTACCCGCGATGGTGCGTCTGCGCGCCGAAAGATCATCCGCAGTGGGCCGGCTCCTTCCTGATGAGCGGCTCCGTCATCACGGTTATCGCCCGCATCGCTCCATCCGAAAGGAGCACGGCCGTGATTGAAGCCATCCTCGGCGTGCTGACGTCGATCCTGTCGGCGCTGTTCAACTGGCTGAACGCCCGGGTCGACGCGGACAAGAAAAGGTACTGGATGTTCGATATAGCGAATGCGCCGCCGACCGCTTGTCGCAAATTTTGCCAAGAGCAAAGTTCGAGAAGGTGTTTACCTACAAGGGCGATTTCATTTGGACGTGGTGCGTCAGCAGACGCCGTTTCCGTGGGATCGTCTCATCAAGGCGGTCAATCGGCCGTGGTGGACAGGATCTCACCATGCTGAGCAGACGAGCGTCTCGGTGCCTGCGGTCCGGTGAGAACGGGGCCGGAAGACGCTGGGGCGGACAGCGTCCTCTCCGTTCCCGCGCTCTCTAAGCCCCTTACAGCAACGAGAGCTGCATCTGCGGCTCTCCTTTGCGCCTCTGACGATAGCACCTGCTGATCACTTGACTTTTTCGGATCTGTGCCCCGGCGCGACCGTGGGCACGCGCGCGCCGGGGCCTTGCTCCCTCTTAGCCAACCTGGGGGTATAGGGGGTTGCGGTAGATCAGCGAGAGGTCGCACGATCAGAAAGCACAGCGGCAAGGCTGACGTCAGCGCACATTCGTGCTCCTACACAAGGAACTTTGGCCCGAGCAGCGAGAGCTGGATATCGACGTGATGCCCCCGCCGCTTGAGAAAGCCCTCCAACGACGGCGGTACGTCGCCACGATCGTCGATTTTGAGATAGACGAATGAAGTGCGCCTACGTTCGTCCGCTTCGCGCGCCCGACGGTTGATGGTCTGGCCAGGTCGGTACGAAAACTCGGCGGAGAATGCCTACCGGCGCAAACGGATTGGCGCGGGCGCACGACCTCATGCGGGTCCCGGCTGCGGCTGATCAAACGAACTGGGGAAGGCCGGGAACGGAATTGAGGACCTCGTCCACGAGTTCGTCGCCGGCATGTTCGTCGTAAGCGGTAAGAGCTCCCACGTTCGCAGTGATCAGCGGGCGCGTGCGTAGCGGATCGGCATCCAGTATTGGCGCAGCGCCTCGACGGCCGCTGGGATATCGAGGTGGGCATTGCGAAGAAAGTC
>NZ_JBVAPG010000209.1:0-11875 GCF_055413685.1 Bradyrhizobium sp. LeoA1Lang
GCGATCTTTGCCTTCAGTGCCGCGTCGATCTTGCGTCTCGTCTTTGTCGTCATCATGCGCTCCGTCTATCAAACGGAGCAGCCCCTTCCAACTAAGCACGTGGTCCCACAATCGGGGTCCATTTCAGACCAACCCGATGCTCAACATGCGAACAACTCCGGAGCTGGCGCCGCCGAGACGGGGCCGGCGTGGGAAAAGGGCGAGGGCTGACGCTCCCGAGTGATCCGGCGAACGCGAACATTCAACCATAGCAGCATCCAAGCCTTCGCCATGCGCGGGCGCTCCAATCGTGATGCCATAGCCGACCGAACGGCGAACCGCGGCGCGGCATTTCATCTTCGAGATGAGCGATCGGCACGAATCGTATCTGGTCCTCAACAACCTCCGCCTCCCGGTGCCCACCCTCGTCGAGCGGCAGCCCGACGATGAACGTCCTTGTGAGATTCCAGCCGCCATTCTTGATATCGTACAACCGAGGAGCACGTTTGTTCTCAGCGGCAAGTTCTTATCGATCCGGTACATAAGCCGACTATCGAAAAATGAGATCGAGACTCGACGCCTTGGTACGACGGCTTACTGGCGCCAGATAAAGTGGGAAGGAGCCGTATAACTGCACGAGATCAAAATTAAGACCGGAATTGTGCAACATGAACCGACAGGTTGCGACGTAGCCTGCAACTTCAGCCCCGGTGTGGCTCGCTCTGCTTGCTGATCCGCGTTTATTCTCCCCTTCTGCGGAAATGCCCGAAGTGTCCGACGTTACTCAATCTTACCCAACCTCGGTTGGAAAGCCCGCTTAAGACGAGAAAAATTACAGGTAGCCTGCTCGGCACTGCGGCCCTGGAAGAGGAGGGCGCGTGGGCTTACGGGCCAAAGAGCCCATTGGAGGGAAGCATGCCAAGGAAGCTCGCTGCTTTTTGCGGCCATTTGGCGAATTTTGCCAGAGGCGCTCTTATTTGCTCGACGCTTCTGACCGGAGCGGCCATTCCCCTTCAGCAAGCCAAAGCAGACGACGTCAACTGGAGGCAGTTCGAAGGTAGTTCGATCGTCTGGGCATACGACATTCATCCCTATGCTGACGCCGTCGCGGCTCAATTGCCGGAGTTCGAAAAGCTAACCGGTATCAAGGTGACGCCTGAGCTTTATCCGGACGACGCTTATTGGAATAAGCTAACGATCCAACTG
Organism: Bradyrhizobium sp. LeoA1Lang; assembly: GCF_055413685.1. Lineage (NCBI taxonomy): Bacteria > Pseudomonadati > Pseudomonadota > Alphaproteobacteria > Hyphomicrobiales > Nitrobacteraceae > Bradyrhizobium > Bradyrhizobium sp. LeoA1Lang. The sequence goes on from NZ_JBVAPG010000209.1 coordinate 1,186, forward strand.
AGCACAAAATCTCCGACTTGGGAAGTCGTGGGGACGGGGGTTCAGCTAGCCTGGGATCTTGCGCCAGGCCAGTTGCTCGAGCCGCTCGATCGGTATCTGACCGATCCGAAACTCACCGCATCAAACTATGACTACAAGGATTTCTTTCCCGCGCTGCGGGATGCGCTAACCTGGAAGGTGACAGATGGGCAGATCGAAGCGGGAAGCGGTCGGGTGTGGGCCGTTCCGCACGGCTTCGAGAACATCCAGCTATTCTACCGTAAGGACATCCTCGACAAATTCGGCATCAAGGTGCCGACGACTCCGCCGGAGATGTCCGCCGCATGCGCAAAGCTAAAAGCTGCGGATCCCGCACTCACGCCGTTGGGCGTCCGCGGCGTACGCTTTTGGAGCAGCATCCACACGGCTGCGATCTCGATTGCCAAATCTTACGGAGTGCATGATTTCGTCATTAAGGACGGCAAGCTGGACACGGGTCTCGACTCACCTGAGTCAATCGCCTTCCACAAGGACTATGTGGACATGATCAAGAAGTGCGCGGGTCCGTCCTTTGCTAACGACAACTGGTATCAAGTGGTCGATGGCATCAACTCAGGACGCACGGCGATGGCAATCGATTCCAACATGGTTGGCTTTTGGAACGACGTGGCCGGCAAGCCGGCCTCGGGTAAGATCGCATTCGCACCCCCCTTGCGCGCTCAAAACGGCAAAGACTTCGAATCCAACATCTGGATATGGTCGCTAGCGATGAACGCCGCTTCCAAGAAGAAGGGAGCAGCCTAGCTGTTCATCCAATGGGCAACCTCAAAGCAGGTTGATCTGAACGGCGCTGTTGCCGGCAAGCTCGTCAACTCCGCGCGCGGATCGACGTGGGCCGAAAAGACCTGGGTCGAATATGCAGCAAAGCCGGAGTTCAACAACTTCCTCGACACGTTTAAGAAAGTACAAGACAGGGCGGCATTGGCCTTCAACCTCAGCTGTTTTAGGCTCCGTGAAATCCGAACAGCCATCGGCGATCGCGCTCCCGACGCGCCTTGAACCGATCCAGACATTTCCTGGAGCACAGCGCAGTGCGCCACGAGTAATATCGGATCAGGCCAAACTTCCCGCCGCAGACGGCGCAGCACTTCGCTGCAGGTTGGTGAGAGCATTGGGAGCTATCGCCCATCTTTATCTCCTGTAGGTCTCGCGTCGGTGATAGCTTCCCGGGATTTCTGGTTCGCGGTCGCACCGCGCGCACAAATGAAGTGCGGCTGCGGGGTCATTGTGATCCGCGCGGTCATGCGGAAAATAGGGCAGCGGAAGCAGCGCTTCAGTCTCATATGCAGCCTCCCAGGGCAAAACAGCGGCTTCTTCTCTGTCGCGCGCGTTCCACGTGCGGACCGCTGGGATCGTCGCGATTGCGTCGATCTTCCCTGTAATCGCCGGGCAATCGACTTTTGCTGATTGGCCCAAGGCTAGGTCCATCGCAACTGAACGCTCAATTGTACGGGGGTAGGCGAGCGCCATGACAAGGGATGGAAGTGCCATACGAAGGTTTGTAGCTGCTCTCCCTTGCGCCATCGGCATTTGCGCCCCGCTCTTCGCGACGAGACGGCGTATTGACGGGGGGCTGCGCGGTGACCGCGCGTCCATCGTCCGGAGCCGGGTGCGCGTCGATCAGCGAACAGGCGCAGATTAGCAAACCTGTGACAGACGGGCGCCGGTCGCCAACTGAATTGCCCAAATTGCTCTACCTCGGGGCGTCAAAACCGATGCCTCCAAGCGCGCCAACCGGGCCTTGAAGATGCTCAGAACCTATCTCGGTCGCGTCATCCGTGATATTGCCCGCAAGATCGAAGGCCGCACCGGCTTGCTTGGCGAGATTGTCCTCGAACGCATGCTGGCGCTGGCGCGACGGGTGCTTGACCAGAAGCAGCACCAGCGCGGCCCCAAGGTCTACTCGCTGCACGCGCCGGAGGTGGAGTGCATCGGCAAGGGCAAGGTCCACCGGCCCTACGAGTTCGGCGTCAAGGTCTCGGTGGCCACCAACCTCGCGCCCGCCAAGGGCGGTCAGTTCGTCACCCATGTGAATGCGCTGACCGGCAACCCCTATAACGGCCATACGCTCAAGACCGTGATCCCAGGCATGGAGGCGCTCGTCGGCAACGTCATCGAGCGCATGTGTCTCGACAAAGGCTATCGCGGCCACAATGCGCCGCTCGATTACAAGTTCAGGGTGTTCATCTCAGGCCAGAAGCGGCGGGTGACGCCAAAGATCAAGCGCGAGCTGCGCCGGCGCTCCGCCGTGGAGCCGGTGATCGGCCACCTCAAATCCAGCACCGAATGGGCCGAAACTATCTCTGGCACCGCCAGGGCGACGCCACCAATGCCGTCCTCGCCGCCGCCGGCTACAACTTCCGTCGCCTCATCCGTTGGCTCGAGCTTTTGCTGCGCCAAATCCTCGTCCAGCTCATCCGCCGACTTCAGCTCCTCCCAAGCTGAAATCCGGGTTCTTCACGGTCGACCAGATAAGTGGTGATTGCCAAATGCGCTCCCTTTAGCCCTGCCCGGGCAGCGATGGTGCGATCTAGAACGAGGTGGGGTTTAAGGAACCCCGGGATCGTCACTAAACCTCTGTTTGATTGCGCAAGGCGAGGCGGGTGTCTACACCTGGGCTGGCACGACGCGGGATACGGCATGCCCGGCATGCGGTCCTGCTCGCGGCTGGCCAGGTTGTTGGACTGGATGGACAGGACATGCGCTATGGCAAGCCCGAGTTCCGCAACGATGGCTTTGTCGCCTTGGGGCGCAATTCGCTGCGTCAAAACGCCAGCTAACGACAGACATCCTGCATCAAAGAAGAACCACGTGCTGCCTAAACATCTGCGTCGCCTCGAAGCTGAATCGATCGAAATCATGCGTGAGGTTGTCGCCGAGTTCAAAAGGCCGGTCATGCTCTATTCGATCGGAAAAGACTCGAGCGTCATGCTGCACGTCGCCATCAAGGCGTTCTATCCGGCAAAGTTGCCGTTCCCCCTGCTTCACGTCGACACGGGCTGGAAGTTTCGCGAGATGATCACCTTCCGCGATGAGACAGCCAAGCGCCTCGGCGTCGACTTGATCGTCCACGTGAACAAGGAAGGCATCGAGCGCGGGATCAACCCGATCGATTCCGGCTCGGCTCTTCATACGCAGGTGATGAAGACCGATGGCTTAAAGCAAGCGCTTGATCTCTATCAGTTCGATGCCGCGTTTGGTGGAGCACGACGTGACGAGGAAAAGAGCCGCGCAAAAGAACGGATATTCTCCTTCCGTTCGGCCGGACACGTGTGGGACCCACGCAACCAGCGACCGGAGCTCTGGAATCTCTTCAACACCCGAATCCGCCAGGGCGAAACCATGCGTGTGTTCGCAATGTCGAACTGGACTGAGCTCGACGTCTGGGAATACATCATGCTCGAGAAGATCCCGGTCGTCCCGCTCTATTTCGCAAAGCAAAGGCCCGTCGTCCGGCGGAGCGGCGCAATGATCATGGTCGACGACAAGCGATTACCGCTTCAGTCGAACGAGAGGCCGGAGATGCGGATGATACGTTTCCGCACGCTGGGATGCTATCCCTTGAGCGGGGCTATCGACTCCGACGCGACCACGATCGAGGACATCGTCGCGGAAATGCAGACCGCGAGGGTATCTGAGCGCCAGGGACGCTTGATCGATACCGATGAAGCCGCTTCGATGGAGAAGAAGAAGCGGGAAGGTTACTTCTGATGACTTCCAAAGCGACAGCCGAGCTGGTCCAGGCCGGAACGAAGGACCAACTGCGATTCATCACCTGCGGTTCGGTCGACGACGGCAAGTCGACGCTGATCGGCCGGCTGCTGCATGACACCAAGATGATTTACGAGGATCAGCTGATGGCGCTGGCACGCGACAGCGCCAAGCACGGCACCAACGGCAATGAAATCGACTTTGCGCTGGTAGTCGACGGGCTTGAGGCCGAACGGGAGCAGGGCATCACGATTGACGTGGCTTACCGCTTCTTTACCACCCGGCGCCGCTCGTTCATGGTGGCCGACACGCCCGGCCACGAGCAGTACACGCGTAATATGGCAACCGGCGCCTCGAACGCCCAGCTCGCCATCATCCTGATCGATGCCCGCAAGGGTGTGCTGGTCCAGACCAAGCGTCACTCCTTCATCTGTTCGCTGCTCGGTATTCGTCATGTCGTCCTGGCAGTGAACAAAATCGACCTCGTCAACTACAAGAAGGAGAGTTTTGACCGGATCGTCGGTGAGTATGTGGCCTTTGCTGCCGGTCTTGGCTTCACGTCGATCGTTCCGATCCCGATCTCCGCCCGGTACGGCGACAACGTCATCAACCGCTCCGGCAAGACCCAGTGGTACCAGGGGCCTTGCCTGCTCGATCATTTGGAGAGCATCGATATCCAGTCCGACACTGGAAGCCAGGCTTTCCGCTTTCCAGTCCAGTGCGTGAATCGGCCCAACCTGGACTTCCGCGGCTATGCCGGGACGGTGGCTTCCGCGAGCATCTCGGCAGGAGATGAGATCGTTGTCGCAGCGTCTGGACGGACTACACGCGTCAAGCGCATCGTCACCCAGGACGGCGATCTTCCTCGCGCTGAGGCCGGCGATGCCGTCACCATTGTCGTCGAAGATGAGATTGATATCAGCCGTGGCGATCTTCTCGCCCGTCCGGCTGAGCGGCCGGAGGTCGCCGATCAATTCGCCGCTCATCTGATCTGGATGGACAATGACCCGCTCGTTGCTGGACGCAACTACATCCTTCGCATTGGAACACAGACTGTGGCCGCCGGTCGTATTACTACAATCAAGTATCGGATCGACGTCAACACACGTGAGCACCTGGCAGCCAAGACGCTTAGCCTCAACGAGATCGGATTCTGCAATCTTGCGACCGCAACGCCCACGGCTTTCGATGCTTACGAGGTCAATCGCAAGACCGGTTCATTCATCCTCATCGACCGTTACACCCACCGCACGGTCGGCGCCGGCATGATCGCGTTTCCGCTACGGCGGGCTAGCAATATCGCGTGGCAACCGATTTCAGTGGGTAAGAGAGAGCGGGCGGCGCTCAAGGATCAAAAGCCTTGCATCATCTGGTTCACCGGCCTGTCCGGCGCGGGCAAATCGACAATTGCCAACGTCGTCGATCAGAAGTTGTTCGCAATGTCGCGCCACACGATGCTGCTGGACGGCGACAACGTGCGGCACGGATTAAATGGGGACCTCGGCTTCACCGAGGCCGACCGTGTTGAAAATATTCGGCGTGTGGGCGAACTCGCCAAGTTGATGGCCGATAGCGGTTTGATCGTGATTTGCTCATTCATCTCGCCCTACAGGTCCGAGCGAGATATGGTACGCAACCTGGTTGCTGAGGATGAGTTCATTGAAGTTTTTGTGGACACGCCAATCGAAGAATGCGCGCGGCGCGATCCCAAAGGTCTCTATGCAAAGGCGAACTCCGGCAAGATCAAGAACTTCACCGGCGTCGATGCGCCCTACGAAACGCCAATAAGACCCGAAATTCATCTCAAGACCATGGGGCAGAAGCCCGAACACCTAGCGCAAGCCGTTGTCGATCTATTGATGGCCCGCGCAATCGTCCGCGGCCGCTAGCGTTTGCCAAATTTGCCGTCCTTGCCGAAACACTCGAGCCGGTTAGCTCCCGCAACTTGCACTATAAAAGAAGGGTTCTATCGGCAGAGCTTGCCGTAAGGCCCAAAGCAACGCTTCACAGATGGTCGATATAGGGCTCCACATCCCGCCTGATTTCATACTAGCGGCAACCATCGTAGTGCCGTCGGCGTTGTCGGTGTCGAGCCTCGAATTTCGTGCTGATCGCCGGAGCGACAGCCCTGCGCGAACGCCCCTCAGCCAAATCAGGCCAACTTGCTACTCGTGATGGCATGCTTGGATGTTGCTTTTCTCAGCGATGGGGTCGCCCCCCATGTAAGCCGACCGCGAGCTCCGCTCACTAGTCCATGACCTCCTCATATCGTTTGTCGAATACCGAGAAACCAGCGGACAAGTACAAGGGCAGCGCCTTCGGGCTATCGTACTCGTCTGTGTGAAGCCAGATCCGGCTTGGCCGGCCAGCCCATGCCATTCTGAGGCATTCCGATAGAAAGTAACGCCCAAGCCCCTCTTCCCTCCAGCTGGACATCGATCCCGAAATGCAGGAGCTCCAGCTCGCGGTCGGACCGTTGGCGGAACTCGCATAGACCTGTCCCTACCGCAAATCCAATCCGCTGGCAGTTGATCGAGAATCGGGCGATGCTGCTGCTCGATGTTTGATTTGTGCAAACTGATCGTCGGGACAGTGATCGATCTGCTGCGGTCGCGCGCAATGCTCGAGGCGGAGATTTTGGTGCTGAGGCAGCAAATCAATGTGCTGCGGCGCGGCAATCCCAAGAGACTTCGATTTGCGTCGATTGACCGGCTGATATTGGGAGGTATTTGCCGGCTGTTTCCCAAGATGTATGATACACTTGCAATTGTCCGACCCGATACCGTGATCCGCTGGCACCGCGCCGGTTTTAGGCTGTATTGGCGCAGGAAATCGCGCCACTGTTGCGGTCGACCAACGGTATCGTTGGAGATTCGCCGTCTGATCCGCGAGATGAGCCTCGCCAATCCATTGTGGGGAGCACCGAGACTCCATGGCGAGCTTCTCAAGCTCGGCATCGATGTCGGCTTGGGTCGAGCGCGCGGCGATTCTGAGGGACTTTGGCATGTCAGGGAATGAAATAGAGAGGCAGGATCGCCATCCGTTGGATCATTAACTACGACACCTAGCCTGTGTTTCTAAGCAGGAGGTGGTCTACCAACGCACGTGTGAAGTTTGACGTCTTAGCGATATTGTGTGTAACGATCTTCAGTTTGCGATCTGCCTAATCGTCAGCCAGACTGACGATTGCGCAACTGCCGGCCGCCAATGTGTTCTCCACAACGCGATTTGGAACAAGTGCTATGCCGACATTTTCCCTGGCCAGTTGCATCATGAGTGGCGGTCTGCGGTGCGGACACGAAATGTCCGTTGCGTTCGCAGTGAAGGCAGCATTCTCGTCGGCGGCCTTGCGGCAGTCCGCTCGAAATGGCGTGCGCTATTTTCCCGCCGGGATTCGTCAGATATCGTTTGCGAGCGATTCAGATCCGAATTCCTACGGCGCACCGCACGATCGTCGCGTGCGCGATCTCCGCGAAAAGAAGAGCGATCGCGAGGGCACCAGCTCCGATGAGACTGAGGAGGTGCCGGTCGACAAACAGAAGTATGATGCCGCCGAACAATCCCGAGCAGGCCATGCCGCCATACGTCGCCGTGTTGTTCAAGGCCAGCAGCAGAGGAGCAACTTGCGGCGCAGTCTTCACGGAGCCGATGTTGCTGAGGCACCATCAGGCCCCAGCCGCAAAGGCCCCACTGTTGGCGAATTCATGAAGCTCTTCGGGTACGGCAACCTGGCACCGGAAGCAAGCCTTCCGGTCTCGATTGCCTCCCGGATCGCCCGATAAATCTGATCGATGAGCGGTATTTTCTTGGCGCGGTCGATTGCGACGGAAAGAGAAGCCATTGGTCCATGGTGCAGCCAGAATCGCTGATCTCGGTACTGTTTTCTGCCCAAGACCAGAACATATTTCGCTGCAACAACCGCACGAGCGGCAGGCTTCAGTTCCAACTCCGTAAATCAGGAGCTTGGAAGGCGATCATTGATTCATAGGTGAGATCGCTGGATCACCCGACTTGAGAGATGTCAGATGACCAACAAATGCGTATCGCAATGAACGGATGTGCCCACTGCACGGACGCGCCGTCGCGCGTGCACGCGACGCAAGCCCATGCAGATACCAGTTCATGTCCATCTTTCAGTGAAGGAGAAAGCCATTGACCAGCAACTCAAAAATCTCGTGGCCAGGGACGACAAGATGATCCCGCAGTCAGCGCAATGGCAGATGTCGAAGCGCGCGGGCTCGACGGCCGGCGAGGTCCCGGGAAGTCACGCGATTTACGTCTCCAATCCCCGCACCGTGGCGGTGCTGATTGAGCAGGCGGCGGACGCCAGCTCATGATAGTCTGCGGCGGCCCGGGGCGTTATTGGTGCGTGTTCTCAGTTGGCGAACGCGCTTTCGCCAAACGATAACGGTGGGTGGGCGAGGGGGTGCTAATCATCTCAACAATCCGGAGAGGCTTCCGGAGCAACGGTGTCGAAGGGGCAGGCTCCCCGTAATAAGCGCAGTAGCGCACGGAAAAGATCCGATGCAATCGAACGTTCATCGCCTCAGCGAGGCGGACTTGGACTATGAAAGCTGGCGCAGCGCCGCACACGCTGTTGCCTGCTGCCGCCATACACCGCGGATTGCCCAATCCAAGTCTTTTGTCGGCCAAGCCAATCCCGGGAGCCTCTATGGGCTTCGGACGGTGGATATTGGCTTAAACGTGGATCGCGTCGATCGGACGCCGCGCGACATCCGCCTCGACGACGCCGATTATTATTATGCGGTCATTCAGACCGACGGCGAATCGAGCGTCACTCAAAATGATCGGACTGTCGATCTTACCCCGGGCACGGTGGCGTTGATCGATGTGGCGCGGCCCCTGACATACGCCATTGAGAATGCCAGTGGACGGTGGCGGACTTTGCACTTGCCGCGCCAGGCTGTGGTCACTCATCTTGGTTTCGAGCCGCGGGGTGGCGTGAGTGGGCGCAAGGACACTCACGCGGGACGTATCCTGGTCGATCTCCTGACTTGCAACGAGGATGAGGAGTCAATGCCCGAAAGGGCCAAAGCCTCTATGCAGCTGGTGATCTATGATCTGCTCAGCGTACTGTTTGCTCCATCCGATCAGCCGTCCATATCAGCTCACACGGATCGATTGTTCGGCCGGGTTTGCGACATCATCCAGCAGCGGTTCTCCGACCCCGGCTTCGGTCTCTGGGATATAGCCGCAGAATTGAAGATCTCGCCGCGCTATCTTCAGAAGCTGTTCGCGGCACGCGGCCTGGCCTGCAATCGCTTCGTCCAATCAGTTCGATTGGATCACGCCGCGCACCTTCTCTATCGCCGGACGACGCTGAACACACGACAGCCTCTCAGCGAAATCGCGTACGCTTGTGGCTTCAATGATTATCGGTATTTCTCTCGCCGATTCCGCCAACGCTTTGGCCATTCGCCGAGCCTTGATGGAACTGATCGCTATATCGCGGACGCCGCTGAACGCGACGCGCATGCTTCCGAAGATTGAGCAGCCATCCTAGCAGGCCATGACCGTTCTTCGAAAAAGTTCGGTTGGGAGGCAGGTACCTAGCGCAGGCGCGTTTGATCCGGCTGCCGTTCGTTTGGTCTCATCACAACAAGAAGACCTGTGCTGTTGCCGCCTTATCCGAGGCGCGATCGTGTAGGAGTCGTCATGCCAGAGCATTTTCAGCTGGATCACTATCTTGCGCGCATTGGCTTTGCGGGATCGATTAAACCAGATTGGGCGACCCTCTCGGCCATTCATGCCGCTCACGTAAACGCCATCCCTTTCGAAGGCCTCAACCCGCTACTGAGACGCCCGGTCAGATTGGATCTGGCTTCGTTGCAGCAGAAGCTTGTTTACTCTCGCCTTATCGCAAAAGCGGAATGGATTCATGTCGATTATCGTCACCACGCGATAGGCCGAGAGATTACTGAATCGAGTAGCGTGTTCAGCGCACCCAACCGATAGGATAGCCGCACCTCGGGCTACGCGGCGCTTCGGGCCAATAGGCAACACTCTAACGAGCAGGCGTCCAACTGAGGCGGTCGTAGCCGTCGCTCTCCTCCTGCAAGAGGCGATCCAGATCATCCTCGAAGATGGCCTGTGTTGCCTCGAACAGAGCTAACAGCTTGCGGGCTTCTGCTGTGTTTACACGTCTCTTGCGGACCAGCAGTTGCTGCCTTTCGACGATCTGGCGACCTCTGGCAACATGGCGACGAGCAAGGATGAGACGGTCGGAAATTTGAGACATTGGCGGCTTCCCGTTGCAGGCGGGAGCGCGATCGGTCTCTCAGTCATCGGCGCCTACGGCAACGCCTTAGCCGATGATGATCAAAGCATACTCCGTTTGGCGAACTCGGAAATTGTCCAATTCAACCCAGGTCAGTTAAATACGATGGCATGGACGGCCTGAATGAAGCCGCTTGCGGAGCTTCTTGATGATCTCCGCAGATCGTTCGCGTAATCTTCGATGACTCGCCGTGCCTCCTACAATAAGCGATGACTTGGGCTTCGGCGTCTCGTGACCTGGACATGGCTCGTCAGGCTGGTTCATGGTCCGATGGTTCACGCGCCTCAAAGTAGAGCATTGACCTAAATCAGAGAAGGCGTTTGAACCTTAGCAAGGGATGGAAAAGCGCCAGCGGCCCCGGGCGGCCATGGCCCAAAACGCTCAGGGACAACCAACCAGCTCGCAAAGGCAATTGCCCACATAGCCAGTTGCGAGTCCTGCATCAAAGACGGCCGAACGTCCGTTGAAGGTACGAAGCAAACGTGAACCGAAACAGAGGCCATATCCGCTAGGGGCCGATTTCGTTGAAAAAGGCAGCAGTAGTCGGATGTATTGGCGCCAGTGCCGATCGGGCCGAACGGCTGTACTAGCCTCTTATGCGGGCTTGAGGGTTTGCATCGGGATCAGCTTGGCCATCTTGCG
>NZ_JBVAPG010000020.1:0-74896 GCF_055413685.1 Bradyrhizobium sp. LeoA1Lang
GCGCGGATGAATGCCATGCCGGCAACCGCCGCCTGACAAAGATTGGCCGACCGGCGGGCTCGCGCGCCGGCCGACCCGGAAGCTGCAAGAGCAGATGGAGCGATCGATCAATCAACGAGGCGAGACATTCCGTGGGACCCATTGGCCGCCAGCAGGTCGCCAGGTTGTTTGGAGCTCGCCTCGCGCATCCCATCTTGGCCAGCGATCATCCGATCGCATCAAACAGGCCGGACATATGGATGCAGCGATCCGATCACCTCAAAAGCTCTTGTGCCACGGGGGCCGTCCACATATGGGTCCCGGCTCGGGGCCGGGACGACAGCGCGCGCTAGAACTTCTCCACCCAAGGACGCACCTCCATCTCCCAGGTCCAGGCGCTGCGCGGTTGCTGCAGCACGTTCCAGTAACTCAGCGCAATCGCATCGGGATCGAGCATCGAATCCGGACGGTCCTCCGGATCAGGGCGCGTCTTGCTGCGGATGCCGCCGTCGATAACGAAATGCGCGACATGAATGCCCTCTGGCGATAGTTCGCGCGCCATGCTCTGCGCCAGTCCGCGCAGAGCGAACTTGCCCATCGCGAACGACGACGATTGTGCATAGCCTTTGACGCTGGCCGAAGCCCCCGTGAACAGGATCGCGCCATGCTTGTTCGGCAGCATGCGCTTTGCTGCCTGCTGCGCCACCAGGAAGCCGCCGAAGGCCGAGACCGCGATTGCGTTGACGACATCGGGCGGCATGAGGTCGATCAGCGGGCCGCGCGCCCGCGCGCTCGCGTTATAGACCACGAGATCGGGCGTTCCGATCTCGCGCTCGACCAGGCCGAACAGACGTTCAACCTCGTCGGCGTCCGTTGCGTTGCAGGCAAAGGCACGCGCGCCGGTTTCGGTGCAGAGTGCGCCGAGTTTTTCGATTTGCCGTGCGGCCAGCGCCACGCGAATTCCTTCGCGCGAAAATAACCGCGCCAGCGAGGCGCTGAGGCCTTCGCCGACACCGACGATCAGGGCAATCTTGTATTTCGGGGTTTCCATGAGCTTTCCTTGAGCTGCCGGAGAAGATTTTGCTTTGGCAGGAAGCTGCGGCGAAATTGGCTCTCTCGCCGCAACCGTATGGGGCGACATCCCGGCATTCGATGTGCGATAGTCTCATCCAACAGATGAGGAAACGAACCAGAGATTTCAATGCAGCCACTGCAACAACATCCGAACGCCGATATCGCCAACCAGCCGGACCTGCTCGCGCCCGATACCTCGGGCATGAATTTCTACCGGGACGATCCGGCGCTTCAGGACCTGCTGCGACTGCATCTGCCCGACGCGCTGCTTCGTCATATCGAACCGCATCTCGATCGGCTGGGCGCGCTCGCCGGCGGCTACCTCGACGAATGCGCGCGGCTTGCCGACCGCCACGTGCCGGTGTTGCACCAGCGCGACAAGTTCGGCCGCGACGTCCAGTGGATCGAATACCATCCGGCCTATCGCGAATTGGAGAAGGCCGCGTTCGGTGAGTTCGGCATCCATGCGATGTCGATCCGCAAGGGCATTTTGGGCTGGCCGGACAAATATCCTGTGGTGGCAAAACACGCCTTCACCTTCCTGTTCAACCAGACCGAATTCGGCATGGGTTGCCCGATCAACGTCACCGACGGCTGCGCGAAGCTGCTGGCGAATTTCGGCAGCGAGGCGCTGAAGGCAAAATACTTGGACGGCCTGACCCAGACCGACATGAGCAAGCTGACGCAAGGCGGTCAGTTCATGACCGAGAAGGAAGGCGGCTCCGACGTCGGCACGCTGACCACGACTGCGGTGCAGGAAGGCGATCACTGGCGCCTCTATGGCGAGAAATGGTTCTGCTCGAATGCGGACGCCAAGGTCGTGATGCTGCTGGCGCGGCCGGAAGGCGCCGGCCCCGGCACGCGCGGCGTCGGCCTGTTCCTGATGCCACGCTTCCTCGATGACGGCTCGCAGAACCGCTACCGGATCGTGCGGCTGAAGGACAAGCTCGGCACACGCTCGATGGCCTCGGGCGAGATCAAGCTCGAGGGCGCGATCGCATATGCGGTCGGCAAGCTCGACCGCGGCTTCGTGCAGATGGCCGAGATGGTCAACTCGTCCAGGCTCTCCAACGGCGTCAAGTCGACCGCGCTGATGCGCCGTGCGTATCATGATGCGATGACAGTGGCGAAGGGCCGCGTCGTGTTCGGCAGCCGCATCATCGACCTGCCGCTGGCGCGGCGGCAATTGATGAAGATCATGCTCGCGACCGAGCAGGCGCTGTCGATGAGCTTCTTAACGGCGGATGCGCTTGACCGTGCCGAAGCGGGCAGTCAGGACGCGGCGGCGCTGCTGCGCATCCTGACGCCGACCTTGAAATTCCGTGCCACCCGCGATGCGCGAAAGGTCTGCGGCGATGCGATGGAGATGCGCGGCGGCATCGGTTACATCGAGGAATTCGTCACCGCGCGGCTGCTGCGCGACGCGTATCTCGGCTCGATCTGGGAAGGCACCGGCAACATCGTCGCGATCGACGCGTTGAAGCGCGCGGTTGGCCGGCATGGCGCCGATGCGGCGCTTGCCGCGGACCTGCACGCGCGGCTCGACGACAGCGCCAATGTGCCGCAGGCCTGGCGCAGCCGCCTGCATGAACTCACCGATCGCTCCATCGGCTTTGCGCGCGAAGTCGCCGGCCGCATGGACAACGAAGCGGAAGCACGGCGCGCCACCAGCCTGCTCTACCACGTCGCAAGCGCGGTGACGCTCGCCTGGGAAGGCGGGCGCATCGATGAGATGCGGGGCGATGCACGGCGGCTATTGCTGTCGCGCCTGGTGATCGACCATCGCGTTGCCGCCCATGATCCGTTCCGGCTGACGGAAAATACCGTATCGCGCGCCATCACCGATCACCTGCTCGGCGACCGCGCCGTCGGCATGGCCGAGGTTGGCGAATTGCTTGCCGCAGCGTAGGCTGCCGCTTCCACCTCTCCCTTCGGGAGAGGTGGAGAGAGCGTCGCGACAAGATAGACGCAACGATAAACAACAGAGGGGAAACACCGATGAAGGCCGCCGTCCTGTACGAAGTCAACAAGCCGCTCGTGATCGAGGACGTCAGCCTGCCTAATCCCGGACCGCGCGAAGTGCTGATCCGCACTTCCGTCGCCGGCCTCTGTCATTCCGATCTGCACTTCATGGAGGGACTCTACCCGCATCCGCTGCCCGCCGTGCTCGGCCATGAATCCGCGGGTGTGGTGGAGAAGGTCGGCTCCGACGTGAATTATGTGAAGCCCGGCGATCACGTCGTGACCTGCCTCTCGGTGTTCTGCGGCACCTGCGACAACTGCACCACCGGACGTACGGTGCTTTGCACTGACACCACCGTGAAGATGCTGCCAGGCGCTTCCAACCGGCTGCAGTGGAACAGGCCGGAGAAATTGAACCAGTTCCTCAATCTCTCGTCCTTTGCCGAGCAGATGCTGGTGCATGAGAATGCGATCGTGAAGATCCGCAAGGACATGCCGCTGGAGCTCGCGGCCTTGATCGGCTGCGGCGTCATCACCGGCTATGGCGCTGTCGTGAACACCGCCAGGGTGCAGGCCGGCGAGACGGTGGCGGTGATCGGTTGCGGCGGCGTCGGCGTGGCCGCGATCAACGGCGCCGAGATCGCGGGTGCTGGCCGCATCATCGCGATCGACACCAATCCGGCGAAATTGCAGCTCGCGACCAAGCTCGGCGCCACCGACATTATCGACCCCAGGAATGGCGACGTGGTGCAGCAGGTGCGTGAGCTCACCGGCGGCGGCGTGCATCATTCCTTCGAGGTGCTGGGCCGCAAGGAAACTGCGGAGCAGGCCTTCGGCATGCTCGCACCCGGCGGCACCGCGACCATCGTCGGCATGATCCCGTTCGGCCAGAAGATCGAGCTGCACGGCTTCGATTTTCTTAGGGAGCGCCGGATCCAGGGATCGTCGATGGGCTCCAACCATTTCCGCGTCGACATGCCGCGGCTGGTTGAGTTCTACATGCGCGGCAAATTGCACCTGGAGGACTGGATCTCGGCCAAGCTGAAACTGTCCGAGATCAACGAAGGCTTCGCCAACATGAAAGCCGGCAAGACGCTCCGCAGCGTGATCATGTTTGATAGCTGAGGCACTCTCTTTCCGTCATGCCCGGGCTTGACTCGGGCATCCATCCATCTTCGCAAAGACGTCCTTGTTAGCGATGGATTGCCGGGTCAAGCCCGGCAATGACGGCTACGCGTCACCGCGTCACATGCGCCGATACCGCGAGCCATTTCCCGTTCTGCTTCGCCCAGCAATCAGTGTATCGCCCCTGCGCCTGCTGCCCGTCCGGCGCGGTGTAGCTGGTCGCCCCATGGATGATGGCGAAGTCGCCCATGATGCGGATCTTTACATCATGCGCCTGCAGGTTCCTGATCGCCACCGGCCTCGCGGTCTGCTCAAGGAAGCCGACGCGGTCGACCAGCGATTTGTCGGGATTTGTGCAATAGAACTCCGGCGCCAGGATCTCATCGAAGCGCCTGACGTCGCAATTCTGCACCGAGGCGACATAGTCGCGATTGAGCGCGGTGAGTTCGTCGATGTCGTTGGTCATTTGTATTCCTCCTTGTTCCCGTCATTGCGAGAAGCGAAGCGACGAAGCAATCCATGCCTCCGCGAACGTGGATGGGTGGATTGCTTCGCGGAGCCTGTCATCGGGCGGCGCTTCGCGCCGACCCGGTGGCTCGTGATGACGTCAGTCATCAAACATCTTTGGCGGCACGAAGCCGCCGAATTCGCGCTCGATCAGTTCAGCCAGTTTCAGCGGCGTGCGATCCTCGAGCCAGGGCCCAACGATCTGTACGCCGATCGGCAATCCATCCGGCGCGAAGCCGGTCGGTATCGCTGTTGACGGAAGCCCGGGCAGCGTCGCGATTCCGGGCCAGGCGAGCTGGTCTGGATAGACGTGTTCCTTGCCGTCGATCATGATGCGGCGTTTCTCCTGCTCGGGCGAATGGTCGTGCGGATAGGCCGGCGTCGGCATGATAGGGCAGATCACGGCATCGAATGTCTTGAAAAATTCGCGCCATTGTGCGCGGAGCCGGGTGCGGCCGCCGTCGGCCATTACCCAGTCGCGATGACTGAGCGCGATGCCGCGCAGCCGTTCGGCGGCAAGGCTGGTATCGCTCTCCGGTAGCGCCGCGGCGGCCTGCTTGGCCCCCTCATAGACGTCGGGCGCGAAGGAAGCGGCGAGGAACGACATCAGTATCCGCATATAGAGCCGGGTCGATGCGGCGAAGTCCGGCAACAGCTTGCTCTGGCGCTCGACCTTGACGCCTGCCTTGGCGAGGTTGGCGGCGAGTCTTTCGATCGAGCCGCGTACCACCGAATCCGTCGGCATCACCGGATCTGTGTCGATCAGCAGCACGCGGAAGTCTTTCAGCGCGGCATGTCGCGGCGCCGGCAGTTCGAGCCGGTAGGCGTTGGCGTCGAGCGGATCGGGGCCAGCGATCGCATCGAGCAGCAGCGTCAGATCGGCTGCGCTGCGCGCCATCGGCCCGATCACCGAGAGATCGCGGTTGAACGGCAGCGGTGGCAAGGGAGGCGGCGCGTGACCGCGCGACGGCGCCAGCGCGTAGCTCGGCTTGTGCGCATAGACGCCGCAATGAAATGCCGGCACCCGCAATGAGCCGCCGATGTCGGAGCCGAGCGAGAGCGGCCCGTAACCTGCGGCGAGCGCGGCCGATGATCCGCCGGACGAGCCGCCCGGTGTGCGGCCGAGATCGTAGGGGTTGTTGGTGGTGCCGTAGATGTCGTTGTAGCTCTGCCAGTCGCCGAGGACGAGCGGCACATTGGTCTTGCCGAGGATGACCGCGCCGGCATCCTTGACCCGCGCGACCGAGAGTGCGTCCTCGGTCGGCGTGAAATTCTTCTGTTCGGGAATGCCCCAGGTCGTCGGCAGCCCGGCGACGTTGTAGGATTCCTTCGCCGTGATGGGGATACCGAGCAGCGGCTTTTGTTCGCCGCGGGCAAGTGCGGCATCGGCGGCGCGCGCCGCCGCCGACGCGCGATCGAAATCGCGCACGCAGACCGCATTGATTTTCGCATCGTGACGCTCGATCCGGCCGATCGCATCTTGCGTCAGTTCGACCGCGGATACTTGCTTTGCGGCAAGCGCCGCCGATATCTCGATCGCAGTCTTGAAGCTCCATTGCGATTTGGCCAAGGCGAACTCCTGATGTGATGGCGGTGCTGCAACAATGATGGTCACTTTGCATGACCGCCGCAAGCGTGAGACGTCACGGCGTGATGCGCCGACGATCATCGCCGATCTGACGGTACCAGTGCTTGACAGGGATTGCTGAGCTACGCGGCGCCGATCAGAATCCCGACACCGAGAACGATGGCGCCGCCGAGCACGATCTGGAACACCGCCTGCAGGAACGGCGTGTCCATGTAGCGCGAGCGGATGAAGGCGATCGCCCACAATTCGAAGAACACGATGATGCTGGCGATAGCGGTCGCAATCCAGAACGCGTTCGGCCAGGTATCGGGAACGAGATAGGGTAGGGTGTGGCCGAGGCCGCCGAGCGTCGTCATCAATCCGCAGGTGAGGCCGCGCAGCCACGGCGAGCCGCGCCCGGTCAGCGAACCATCGTCGGACAGCGCCTCGGCAAATCCCATGCTGATCCCGGCACCGATCGAGGCGGCGAGGCCGACCAGGAAAGTCTGCCAGTTCTGGTGGGTGGCAAAGGCGGCGGCGAACAGCGGCGCCAATGTCGAGACCGAACCGTCCATCAGTCCGGCGAGTCCGGGCTGCACATATTGCAAGACGAACATGCGCCGCCGGGTCCGGTCCTCCTCGGCGCGCACGTCGGGCTTCAGGATATCGTCGGTCAGCCGGACGGCCAGGTTCTCGTGGTGTCGCTCTTCCTCGGCGAGATCGCCGAGCAGGCGGCGCACGCCGACATCCTGGGCCTGTTCGGCGGCCTTGGCATAGAAGCGCTCGGCCTCCAGCTCCATGGTCCCGACTTCCTTGCGGATGGTGTCGAGCGGCAGGTTCTTGGTCAGCCAGACCGGGCGGCGGCGCAGAAAGCCCCTTACGTCCTCGCGGCGGATTGGCGGCAGATGCGGGCCGAACCGCTCCTCGTAGAGCTCAAGCAGCCGATGCCGGTGGCCGCGTTCCTCCTCGGCCATCTGCTCGAAGATCTTTGCAGTATCTGGATAACGTTCGGCGAGGTCCTCTGCGAAGGTCATGTAGATGCGGCTGTCCTCCTCCTCGGAGGCGATCGCAACCGCCAGCACTTCGCGCTCGGTCAGATCGGCAAAGTTCTTCACGGAGCCGCCTTCTCATCTAGTTTAGAATTATTCTAAACTACTTAGGAGGCCTTGGCTACCGCGTCAATCACCTTCCGCCGCGCGCGTCGCGCAGGAATGCGAGCAGGAGCCGGCTGACCTCCGGCGGCTGCTCCTGCTGCACCCAATGGCCGGCGCCATCGACCAGATGGCAGCCGATCATGTTGTTGCAGGCCTTCGATTGCATCGTCTCGAACACGCCAGGCCGCTGGTAGGTGCCCCAGTCCTGCCTGCCGGAGATGAAGCAGGAGGGCACGTCGATGGCGCGGCCCGACCATGTCTGCAACTCCGGGACGAACGCGCCGGAGGTGCCGCAGCGATACCATTGCAGGCCACCCTGGAAGCCGTTGCGTTCGTACTCGGCGCTGTAGAAGGCAAGCTCGTGATCCGGCAGCCACTTGTTGGCGGCGATGTCGGCGGCCGACGGCATCTCTTTCGCCACCGTGACGGCCATGCCCTCGGCGAGATCCATGATGTAATAGGTCGGCAGCTTTGCCAGTTCGCCCGCGGACCAGGACTGCAGCGGGTAGGGCTTGTTGTCTTTCCAGTCCGCGCTCTTGTGGTGGTAATAGGCGCGCAGGAAATCATGCACGCCCTGCGGTGCGCGGTACATGTCGGTATTGGCCTCGCGCGTCGAGTAGTACCATTGGTAGTGCTTGCGCGGTCGCGGCAATGCCGCGAGCTCGCGATGCACCGGGTCCTCCGTCGCAGGTTTCGCCGGCGCATCCGCGGTGTCGAACGGCAGCGATGGCGGGCCGCCGAACGGCGCGCTCATCATTGTCACCGCCCGGAACACATCCGGCCGGATCAGCGCGCACCACGCCGCGACGGACGAGCCGAAATCGTGCCCGATCACGGCATCGACGTGTTTGTAGCCGAACGCCGACACCAGCCCCAACGCATCGCGCACCAGATTGGGGAGACGAAACGACGCGAGGTCGCCGTCATAGTCGCCATCCCAGCCCGTGGTGCGACCATAGCCGCGCTGGTCCGGCGCGATCACGTGATAGCCGGCCTCGGCCAGCACAGGCATCACCTTGCGCCAGGAAAAGGCGAGCTCGGGAAAGCCGTGCAGCAGCAGGAGGCAAGGCCGACCTTTGGTCTCGAAACCGGCCTCGAGCACATGCATGCGCAGGCCGTTGATATCGTCGACATAGCGGGAGCGTATGCCTAAGGGGAGCGGAATGTCGGGGAGGTCGGTCATGGCGTTTCCATCCACGTCTTATTGTGCGCGCGACTGTAAAGACGTGGACGCCCGGGACAAGTCCGCTCGTGGGCTGCCGTAGGGTGGGCAAAGCGAAAGGTGGGCACGATGCGCTTTGCCCACCCTACGGCTTATGCCCTCGCCGGCGCCGGCCAATAGCGGTCGCGGAGATGGCGCTTCACCAGCTTGCCGGTCGGCGTGCGCGGCAGCTCGGCTTCGAAATCGATCGAGCGCGGGCATTTGATCGCAGACAGCCGCGACTTGCAGAACTGGATCAGTTCGGCCTCGAGTTCCTTGCTGGCCGCAGCCATGTCGTGCGGCTGCACCACGGCCTTGACCTCTTCGCCCATCTCCTCGTTCGGGACGCCGAACACCGCGACGTCGGAAACAGCAGGATGCGTGATCAGCACATCCTCGGTCTCCTGCGGATAGATGTTCACGCCGCCGGAGATGATCATGTAGCTCTTGCGGTCGGTGAGATAGAGGAAGCCTTCCTTGTCGAGATAGCCGACATCGCCGAGCGTCGACCAGCCCTTGGCGTTATAGGCGCGCTTCGTCTTCTCGGGATCGTTGTGATAGGTGAACGCGGGCGCGTCGGCGAAATAGACCGTGCCGATCTCGCCAACCGGCAGCTCCTCGTCGTCCTCGTCGAGGATCTTCACCTTGCCGACGACAGCGCGGCCGACCGTGCCGCGGTGCTCCAGCCATTGCTGCGAGGTCGACACTGTGACGCCATTGCCCTCGGAGCCCGCGTAATACTCGATCAGGATCGGCCCCCACCACTCGATCATCTGGGCTTTGACATCGACCGGGCAAGGCGCGGCGGCATGGATCGCACCCTTCAGCGAGGAGACGGCGTAGCGCGTGCGCACCTCATCCGCCAGTTTCAGCATGCGCACGAACATGGTCGGCACGAGCTGCGACTGCGTCACCTTGTGCTTCTCGACCAGCTTGAGGAATTCCTCCGCGTCGAACGACTCCATGATGATCGAGGTGCCGCCGAGCACGATCGCCATCATGTTGAAGCGCAGGGGAGCGGCGTGATAGAGCGGCGCCGGCGACAGATAGATGGTGTCCGCGTTCATGCCGCACATGTCGGCGCACAGCACCCGCAGGAACGGGTTCGGGACGTTGATCGGGTTACCCTCGAACTGCTTCTTGATGCCCTTGGGCCGGCCGGTGGTGCCGGAAGAATAGAGCATGTCGTAGCCGGCGACCTCGTCCGCAATCGGCGTGGTCGGCTGCACGACCGCTTCCTTGTCGAAGGAGCGAAAACCCGGCTGCAGCTCGTCGAGCATGAACCACAACGGTTCGCCCGGCTCGCCGTTGATGAGGCCCTTCACCTGCTCGGCACATTTCGGCGAGGTGATGAAGAGCTTGGCGCCGCAGTCCTTGATGATATAGGCGATCTCGTCCTGCTTCAGGTAACGGCTGATCGCGGTGTAATAGAGTCCCGCGCGCTGCGCCGCCCAGCAGATTTCCATGAAGGCGAGCCGGTTCTCCATCAGGAAAGCGATGTGGTCGCCGGCCTTCAGTCCGAGCGAACGGAACAGATGCGCGCCCTGGTTGGAGAGTTCGTCGAGCTCGCGATAGCTGATCGCCTTGCCGGTTCCGGCCATCTGGTAGGCGATCTTGTCCGGATGCGTGCGGGCGTGGACGGTGGGGTGGGTCACGAACGTTTCCTCAAGACGCGAAAGGGCGAATAGCGAATAGGGAGTGGCGAATAGAGGAAGGTCAGTTTGTCCCTATTCGCCACTCGCTACTCGCTATTCGCCCCTTGCTGACTGGCTGTTAGTTTTGTTTGTTAGAGTCGTTCCACAATCGTCACATTCGCCATGCCGCCGCCTTCGCACATGGTCTGCAGGCCGTAGCGCTTGTTGCGCTGCTTGAGCGCGTTGATGAGCGTGGTCATCAATTTGGTGCCGGAGCCGCCGAGCGGATGGCCGAGCGCGATCGCGCCGCCGTTGACGTTGAGACGGGCGGGATCGGCGCCGGTGGTCTTCAGCCACGCTGTCGGCACCGAGGCGAAGGCTTCGTTGACCTCAAACAGGTCGATGTCGTCGATTGTCATGCCGGCTTTCTTCAGCGCGCGTTCGGTGGCGGGCAGCGGCGCCTCAAGCATGATCACGGGATCATGGCCCAGCATGCTCATGTGGTGGATGCGCGCCATTG
Source organism: Bradyrhizobium sp. LeoA1Lang (assembly GCF_055413685.1). Lineage (NCBI taxonomy): Bacteria > Pseudomonadati > Pseudomonadota > Alphaproteobacteria > Hyphomicrobiales > Nitrobacteraceae > Bradyrhizobium > Bradyrhizobium sp. LeoA1Lang. Next base: position 10,724 of record NZ_JBVAPG010000020.1, read on the forward strand.
GCTTGACGCCGAGCTGCTTCAGCCCCTTCTCGTTGACGACGAGCACGCCGGAGGCGCCGTCGCAGATCTGGCTCGAGCTCGCCGCGGTCAGCTTGCCGTTCTCGGCGATCAGCTTGACGCCCTTGATGCCCTCGCGGCTGGCGTCGAAGCGGATGCCTTCGTCGATGTGGTGGGTGTCCGTGGTGCCGTCGGCGCGGGTGATCTGCACCGGCACGATCTCGTCCTTGAAGTGGCCGGCTTGCGTGGCCGCAATCGCGCGCTGGTGGCTGCCGTAGGCATATTCATCGAGCTGGTCTTTGGAGAGGCCGTATTTCTCCGCCATCATCTCCGCGCCGGTGAACTGGCTGAACATGATGTTGGGATAGCGCTTCTCGATGTTTGGGCTCTTGTAGTAGCCAAAACCGTTCTTCTGCGGCAGCGACGAGGCAAGGCCCATCGGCACCCGCGTCATCGATTCCACCCCGGCGGCGATCACGATGTCCATCGAGCCGGACATCACGGCCTGCGCGGCGAAGTGCAGCGCCTGCTGCGAGGAACCGCACTGCCGGTCGATCGAGGTGCCGGGCACGCTTTCCGGCAGCTTCGAGGCCATCACCGCGTTGCGCGCGATGTTGTTGGATTGCTCGCCGGCCTGCATCACGCAGCCCATGATCACGTCCTCGACCAAAGCGGGATCGACGCCGGAACGATCGACCAGCGCGTCCAGCACGGTCGCGGCCAGGTCGGCCGGATGCCAGCCGGCAAGACGTCCCCCCTTGCGGCCGCCGGCGGTGCGAGCGGCGGCGACGATATAGGCCTCGGCCATGTCTTAGTCTCCCTGAGTGTTCTGGATGGGCGTTTCAAAGATGGCGGGATTAAAAGGGCCGTCACGGATTTAGTCAATCAATCAATTAACTCTTGAGATGCGGCGCGGCATCGGGTTATCTGCCCGGCGGATGTTCCGGCAGGGAAGATGGCAGCACAGCTAAATACCAGTATACCAACGCGCCTTCCGGCCGGCAGAAACGCCACGGCGGACAAGCTATTGGTCGCCGCGAGCGAATTGATGATCGAGCGCGCCTCGATCGAGGTGTCGCTGTCCGACATTGCCCAGAAGTCCGGCGTCAACGCCGCGCTGGTGAAATATCATTTCGGCAACAAGGACGGGCTATTGCTGGCGCTGCTCGCACGCGATGCCGCAACCGAGATGTCGCAGCTCGAATATTTGCTGGCGCAGCCGATCTCGCCGACCGCGAAGCTGCGCCTGCACATCGGCGGCATCATCCGCGCCTATCACCAGTTCCCCTATATGAACCGGCTGATCCATTATCTCCTGCACGAGAGCAGTCCTGAGGCCGCCGACGAAGTGTCGAAGTTCTTCGTCGCGCCGCTGCTGGATTTCCATCGCCGCCTGCTCAATGAGGGTGTGCAAGCCGGTAAGTTCCGCGAGGTCGATCCCGTGCTGTTCTACACCAGCCTGATCGGCGCCTGCGATCACCTGTTCTTCGGCCGTCACGCGATGTCGCGCGCGACCGGCGTCGGTCCGGTCACCGACGAGGTCTGCCGCGAATACATCAAGCATATGGAAGCGCTGATCTTCGGCGGAATGTTGGCGAAGGAAGAGGCGAATAGTGAGTAGCGAATGGCGAATGGACGAAAGCGCACTATTCGCTACTCGCCATTCGCTATTCGCGATCTAAGAAACTAACACCCAAGGAGAGTTCTACCATGCAGTTGAAAGACGTTGCTGTTCTCATCACCGGCGGTGGCTCTGGCCTCGGGGCCGCCACCGCGCGCGCCATGGCCGCCAAAGGCGCCAAGATCGGTGTGCTCGACCAGAACAAGGAGAACGCCGAGAAGGTCGCGGCGGAAGTGAAGGGCGTCGCGCTTCATGCCGACGTGACCAGCGAGGAGCAGGTGAAGGCCGCGATCGCCAAGGCGGAAGCCGCGCATGGCACTGCGCGCGTGCTGATGAACTGCGCCGGCATCGGCGGTTCGCAGCGCATCGTCGGCAAGGACGGCGTCTATCCGCTGGAAAAGTTCACCCGCATCATCAATGTCAACCTGATCGGTACCTTCAATGTGCTGCGCCTGTTCGCGGAGCGGCTTGCGACCGCCCAGCCGATCGGCGAGGAGCGCGGCGTCGTCGTCAACACGGCGTCGGTGGCGGCCTATGAAGGCCAGATCGGCCAGATCGCGTATTCCGCCTCGAAGGGCGGCATTGTCGGCCTGACCCTGCCGGCGGCGCGCGATCTCGCCAGCCTGAAGATCCGCGTCAACACGATCGCGCCCGGCATCTTCTTCACGCCCCTCCTGATGGGTCTGAACGAGGAAGCCCGCAAGAGCCTCGGCGATCAGGTGCCGCATCCGGCCCGCCTCGGCGAGCCCGATGAATACGGTGCGCTGGCCGTGCATATCGTCGAGAACGCGATGCTCAACGGCGAAACCATCCGCCTCGACGGCGCCATCCGCATGGCTCCACGGTAGGCTTCCCTTCTCCCCTTGTGGGAGAAGGTGGCGCGGATGAAATCCGCGACGGATGAGGGGTTCTCTCCGGCTGGCAACCCCTCACCGTATCGAATGCACCGCTAATGCCGGTGCAGCCCTCTCCCACAAGGGGAGAGGGCGCAGTAACTGGCATCGCGTTCGGGTGAGGCAGGAGTTAAGCGTGACGCAACCGCTTCTGATCGAACATCACGACGGCGTCGATTGGGTGACGCTCAATCGCCCCGAGAGCCTGAACGCGCTCGATCCCTCGCTCATCGATGCGCTGAATGTCTACTTCCAAAGCCTGCAGCGCAACCGCGACACCCGTGTCGTGGTGCTGAAGGGCGCCGGCCAGAACTTCTGCGCCGGCCTTGACCTCAAGCACGCGATGCAGCGTCGCGCCGGGCAGCAGGAGCCGCCTGGAGTCACCGAGTCCCTGGACTCGCAGCGGCGCATCGCTGATATCGTGATGCTGATGCGGCGCTGCCCGCAGCCGATCATCGCGCTGATCCAGGGCGCGGCCGCCGGTGGCGGCTTTGCGCTGGCGCTCGCTTCCGATATCCGGATTGCGGCCAAATCGGCGCGGATGAATTGCGCCTTCATCAAGCTCGGCCTCGGTGGCTGCGACATCGGCACCAGCTATTTCCTGCCGCGCCTGGTTGGCGTTTCCGTTGCGTCTGAACTGATCCTGACCGGCCGCTTCATTGGCGCGGAGCGCGCGCTCGCGGTCGGTCTCGTGTCGGAGGTGGTCGAAGAGGGCGAGCTTGATGCGGCGGCCGAGCCTTATGTCGAGGCGATGCTGACGGCGTCGCCAGTGGGTCTCCGCCTCTCGAAGGAATGCCTCAACATGAGCGTCGATGCGCCTTCGCTGGAATCGGTGATCGCGATGGAGGACCGCAACCAGGTCGTGTGCAGCCGTTCGGAAGATTTTGCAGAAGGTATCAGGGCCTTTCTCGAAAAACGAAGGCCTGTGTATATCAGGCGATAGCGACAAAGATCCGCAAAGGACAAGAAATTCCGGGAGACGCAAAATGGATGGGAATGCAGCCGCGGTGCTTGAAAAGCCGGGCTTTCGCAAGATCGAATGGCTGCCGCGCGACATCGCGATCGAGCGGCGAGACGACGGCGCGATCGTCCTGAAGTCGCGCATTCCGCTCGGCCCTTATGAGACACATATTCCTGCGTCGCTCGCGAAATGGGCGAAGCAGGCGCCGGATCGCACCTGGCTCGCCCAGCGCACCGGCCCGGAGCGGCAATGGCGCAACCTGTCCTACGCCGACGCCAAGCGCACGGTGGATGCGCTCACGCAAGGCTTGCTCAATCTGAAGCTCGATCCCGGCCGTCCGATCACGATTCTATCAGGGAATTCGATTGAGCACGCGCTGATGACGCAGGCGGCGATGCAGGCGCGGCTGCCGGCGGCGCCGGTATCGCCGGCCTATTCGCTGATGAGCCAGGATCATCTCAAGCTCAAATATCTGTTCGACCTGGTCAAGCCGGCCGTGATCATGGTGCAGGACGGGCCGACCTTCGAAAAGGCGCTGCGCGCGCTTGATCTTGATGGCGTCACCGTCGTCCACGTCGCGCGCCCTTGCGACGGCATCAAGAGCGTCAGCTTCGCGGAGCTTGCGGCAACGCCCGTCACTGATGATGTCGAAACCTCGATCGCGCAGATCACGCCGCAAACGGTCGGCAAGCTATTGTTCACCTCGGGCTCGACCGGCATGCCGAAGGCCGTCATCAACACCCAGGAGATGATGTGCGCCAATGCCGCGATGATGATGCAGGTGCGGCCGCGCGATTCCAATAGTCCGCTGGCGACCTATCTCGACTGGATGCCCTGGAATCACACCATGGGCGGCAACGCGCTGTTCAACCCGGTGCTGATCGACGGCGGCACGCTCTATATCGACGACGGCCGGCCGATGCCGGGCCAGTTCGACGAGACGATCCGTAACCTGCGCGAGATCTCGCCGACCTACTACGCCAACGTCCCCGCCGGCTATGCCGCGCTGGCGGCCGCGATGGAAAGGGACGATGTGCTGTGCCGCAGCTTCTTCCGGAATCTCTCCGTGATGGCCTATGGCGGCGCGCGGCTGCCGGACGATCTCTACGACCGCATGCAGGCGCTGGCGGTGCGCTCCACCGGTGAGCGCATCGTGTTCTATACCGGATGGGGATCGACTGAGACCGCGCCGACTTCGACTGGCACCTATTGGGACACCGAGCGCGTCGGCCTGATCGGACTGCCGTTTCCTGGCGTCGAGCTGAAGATGGTGCCGTGCGGCGCGAAGTATGAATTGCGCCTGCGCGGCGTCAACGTCACGCCCGGCTATTTCGGCCAGCCCGAGCTCACCAAATCGGTGTTCGACGAGGAGGGCTTCTACTGCATCGGCGACGCCGGCGTGTTCGTCGACCCCAATGATCCCGTGCAGGGCATCATCTTCGCCGGCCGCGTGGTCGAGGATTTCAAGCTCACGACCGGCACCTTCGTGCATGTCGGCTCGCTCCGCACCGATGCGATCGCCGCCGCAACGCCGGTGGCGCACGACGCGCTGGTGGCCGGCCAGGATCGCCCCTTTATCGGCCTGCTCGGCTGGCCCAATCTTCATGCCTGCCGGCAGATCATGGGCGATCCCAACGCAACCTTCGACGATGCGGTGAAGCATCCGGAGGTGATCGACTGTTTCAGGCGCGGACTGGAGGCGCACAATGCTTCCGTCGCCGGCGCCAGCAGCCGGCGCATCTCGCGCGCGATGCTGATGGTCGAGCCGCCCTCGATCGACGGCAACGAACTCACCGACAAGGGCTACATCAACCAGCGCGCCGGCCTCGAGCGCCGCGCGGCGCTGGTGGAGCGGCTCTATGCTAATCAACCATGCGAAGACGTGATCGTGCTGCAATGAAGATCACCTCTCTCCCCTCGTCATTCCGGGGCGATGCGATAGCATCGAGCCCGGAATCCATTTCTCCGCTTGCGCACGCGGCGCGATGGATTCCGGGCTCGCGCTTACGCGCGCCCCGGAATGACAGTCTCTTGTCACGCATCATCAACCCGAGTGAAACGCCATGAATTTCGATTTCTCCGACGAACAGAAGCAGATGCGCGACGAGGCGCGGAAATTCCTTAGCGAGCAATGTCCGCCGAAAGCGGTGCGCACTGTGCTCGATGGCAAGGCCGCCTACGACAAGGACCTCTGGAAGGGCCTCGCCGAGATGGGTTTCCTCGGCGTTGCGATCCCCGAACAGTTCGGCGGCGCGGGCGCGGGCCATCTTGAGCTCTGCGTGATCGCGGAAGAGATGGGCCGGGCGCTGGCGCCGGTGCCGTTCTCCTCGACTGTCTATCTCGCGGCCGAAGCGTTGATGCTCGCCGGCAGCGATGCGCAGAAGCAGAAATGGCTACCGAAGATCGCCGCGGGCGAAGCCATCGGCACGCTGGCGCTGTTCGAGGGCAAAGGCAGTCCGTCGCCAAAGGCAATCAAGCTCGCTGCATCTAGCGGTGCGCTTAACGGCACCAAGAAGCCAGTGCCGGATGGGGCTATCGCTGATTTCGCGGTGGTCGCCGCGCGCACCGGCTCGACGGGACGCGATGCAGATATTTCGCTGTTCCTGGTCGACCTCAAGGGCGGCGGCGTCGATGTCAAGGAATTGACCAACATCGATCCGACCCGCGGCCAGGCCGAGATCACCTTCACCAACACCAAGGCCGAGCCGCTCGGAGCCACCGGCGAAGGCTGGGGCATCATCACGCAAGTGCTCGACCGCGCCGCGGTGCTGCTGGCGTTCGAGCAGGTCGGCGGCGCCGACCGCGCGCTGGAGATGGGGCGCGATTATGCGCTCGATCGCATCGCCTTTGGCCGGCCGATCGGTTCGTTCCAGGCGGTGAAGCACATCCTCGCCGACATGTATGTCTCGGCGACCTTGGCGCGCTCCAATTGCTACTACGGCGCCTGGGCGCTCTCGACCAATGCCGCGGAGTTGCCGGAAGCCGCCGCGGCCGCGCGGATCAGCGCGACGCAGGCGTTCCAGCATTGCGCCAAGAACAACATCCAGGTCCATGGCGGCATGGGTTTCACCTGGGAGTTCGACTGCCACATGTACTATCGCCGCGCCAACGCTACCGCGCTCGGCCTCGGCAGCCTCTCTTATTGGGAGGATGCCCTGATCGACCGCATGCGCAAGAAGAACGCGGCGTAAATTCTTGCTCGTCATTCCGGGGCGCGCGAAGCGCGAACCCGGAATCTCGACGTAACTAACCTCTGGATTGCGGATCGATCCGCGAAGCGCGGATCGTCCGGAATGACGGGTCAAAAAAGGACGACGTCCATGAACTTCGACGACACCCCGCAGGAAGCTGCGTTCCGCGCCGAGGCAAGAGCCTGGATCGCGGCGAACGCGCCGAAGCAATATGAGGACGAGCTGCGCAAATCCTCGCTCGGCCGCACCCAGCTCAAGGATGCCAACATCCTCGAGGTCGCAAAGGCCTGGCAGAAGAAGAAGGCGGATGCCGGCTGGGCCTGCCTGCACTGGCCGAAGGAATATGGCGGCCGCGGTGCCTCGCCGATCGAGCGCGTGATCTGGCAGCAGGAGGAGGGGCCGTTCGGCAGGCTCTCCGCCATGTTCATCATCGGCCACGGCATGTGCGGCCCGACCATGATGGCATTCGCTCGCGAGGAACATAAGCGCCACTATCTGCCGCCGCTGGCCTCTGGCGAAAAGATCTGGTGCCAGCTTTTCTCCGAACCCGCCGGCGGCTCCGACGTCGCGGGGCTTCGTACCCGGGCGGAAAAGAAGGGCGACGACTGGATCATCAATGGCCAGAAGATCTGGACCTCAGGCGCGCACTATTCCGACTACGGCATCCTGCTGACCCGCACTGATCCGACCGTGCCCAAGCACAAGGGCCTGACGATGTTCTTCCTGGACATGAAGAGCCCTGGTGTCGAAGTGCGGCCGATCAAGCAGGCGAGCGGGCAGTCCGACTTCAACGAGGTCTATTTCACCGACGTCAGGATTCCCGATCATCAGCGGCTCGGCGAGATCAATGACGGCTGGAACGTCTCGCTGACCACGCTGATGAATGAGCGCATGTCGATCGGCGCCGGTGTCGCGACTGGTTTCCCTGAGCTGTTCGAGTTCTGCAATAACCTGATGCTGGAGGATGGCCCCGCCATCGAAGACCGCAGCGTTCGCTCGCGGCTTGCCAACTATGCGGTCAAGGCGAGCGGGCTGAAATACACCAGCATGCGCGCGATCTCGGCGCTGTCGAAGGGCGAGCGGCCGGGTCCGGAGAATTCCATCGGCAAGCTGGTGGCGGGATCGATGATCCAGGAAGTCGCGATGTACGCGCTCGACCTGCAGGGCGCCGCCGGCGTCGTGAGCGGGCCGGAGGATGCCGAGCTCGCCGGCAAATTCCAGGCGATGCTGCTGCGCGCGCCCGGCACCCGCGTCGAAGGGGGCACCGACGAGATCATGCGCAACATCATCGCCGAACGCGTGCTGGGATTGCCCGGCGACATCAGGGTCGACAAGGACGTGCCGTTCAACCAGATACCGACCAAGGGAAGAGCCTAGCCGTCATTCCGGGGCGCCGCGCAGCGGCGAACCCGGAATCCGGAGGTTGTGGGTCGAGATTCTCCGATGTGCAATTGCGCATCATAGTTCACGCTTCGCGTGCCCCGGAATGACAAGAACAAAGGAAGCGCCAATGAATTTCGACGACACCCCGCAGGAAGCCGCCTTCCGCGCCGAGGCGCGCAAATGGGTCGAGGCCAATGCGCCCAAGGAATATGAGGCGGAACTGTCGAAATCCTCGCTCGGCCGCATTCGGCTGGAGAAGGCCGAGATCGTCGACGTCGGCAAGGCCTGGCAGAAGAAGAAGGCGGAGGCCGGCTGGGCCTGCCTGCACTGGCCGAAGGAATATGGCGGCCGCGGCGCGACCCCGATCGAGCGCGTGATCTGGCAGCAGGAAGAGGGCATCTACGGCAAATTGACCCAGCCGTTCCAGATCGGCGAGGGCATGTGCGGGCCGACCGTGATGGCCTATGGCAGCGAGGAGCATAAGCGCCGCTATCTGCCGAAGCTTGCGTCGGGCGAAGAGATCTGGTGCCAGCTCTTCTCCGAACCGGCCGGCGGCTCCGACGTCGCAGGGCTTCGCACGCGCGCGGAAAAGCAGGGCGACAACTGGATCATCAACGGCCAGAAGATCTGGACCTCGGGCGCGCATTATTCCGATTACGGGCTTTTGATCACGCGCACCGATCCCAACGTGCCAAAGCACAAGGGGCTCACCATGTTCTTCCTGGACATGAAGAGCAAAGGCGTCGAAGTGCGCCCGATCAAGCAGGCCAACGGCATGCAGGAGTTCAATGAGGTCTATTTCACCGATGTGGTGATCCCGGACAGCCAGCGGCTTGGCGCAGTCGGCGACGGCTGGAACGTCTCGCTGACCACCTTGATGAACGAACGCATGTCGATCGGCGCGCGGCTGGCAACCGGCTTCCCCGAAATGTTCGAGTTCTGCTCCAATTTGATGACGGACGACGGGCTCGCGATCGACGATCCCGCCGTGCGCTCGAAGCTTGCGAGCTGGGCCGTGAAGGCAAGCGGACTGAAATACACCAGCTACCGCGCGATCTCCTCGCTCTCCAAGGGCGAGCGGCCCGGGCCGGAGAACTCGATCGGCAAGCTCGTCGCGGGCTCGATGCTGCAGGACATCGCGACTTACGCGATGGATCTGGAAGGCGCCGCCGGCGCGCTCACGGGCGCTTCGGAGGAAGTCGCGAACGGCCAGTTCCAGCAGATGCTGCTCACCTCGCCATCGATGCGGATCGCCGGCGGCACCGATGAAATCCTCCGCAACATCATCGCTGAACGCGTGCTTGGCCTGCCCGGCGACATCAGGGTCGACAAGGACGTGCCGTTCAACAAGATCCCAACCAAAGGACGCTGACCATGGATGCGAAAACGCCGAGCCCGCGTTACACGACCGAAGATCGCATCGGCGTGCTCGAGGAGCTGCTGAACGAGCGCTACTCCGTGCGCGCCTTCCTGCCGCGCGAAGTGCCGCGGGAGATCATCGAGCATGTGCTCAACGTGGCGCAGCGCACCGCGTCCTGGTGCAACAGCCAGCCCTGGCAGGTCCTGATCGCGAGCGGCGAGGCCAAGGAACGCTTCCGCAAATTGATCTATGCCGAGGCGGCTTCCGGCACCAAGGACGACCATGACTTCGCGCCGCCGCGCGAATATGTCGGGGTTTATCTGGAGCGGCGCCGCGAAAGCGGCTTCCAGCTCTACAACACGCTCGGCATTATCAGAGGCGACAAGGCCGCGTATGCAAAGCAGGCGCTGGAGAACTACAATTTCTTCGGCGCGCCGCATGTCGCTGTTATCCACACCAACGAGCCGCTCGGCATTTATGGTGCGATCGATTGCGGCGCCTATGTCTCTAATTTCATGCTGGCCGCCCAGGCGCTCGGGCTCGGCACCATCCCGCAGGCCGCGCTCGCCCGCCATTCCGGCCTGATCCGCCGTCACTTCAATCTGCCCGACGACCGCCGCGTCGTCTGCGGCATCTCCTTCGGCTACGCCGACCATGGCCACAAGGTGAACAGCTATCGGACCTCAAGGGCGACCGTTGCGGATGCCGTGACGTTCTTGGACGAGTAATCCGTCGACGCAGGTGATCGGGCGACCGATCAGCGGGTGCGCGGTGGAATTTTCGGCAGCTTGTCAGGGTCGAATTTTGGTGTCGGCCCGATCGGCTCCGGTGCGGGCGGCTGTGGTTCGCTGAGGATCAGCGTTCCTTCAAGGAGCACCCCAGGCACCTGCTCCGCGGTCGCTGTGTAACGCCCCAACTTGTCGGCGCACGTTCCTTCAAGCCGAAGCGTAAGGTCATCGGCGCCGAAGACGGTTGCATGTCCTTCGGTGTGTCTCTTGACCGATAATGTGGCGGTGAAGCGATCCCCGTCGATTTCGCAGGAGCCGTTATAGGTCGTGATGCTGTCATGACCCCAGATCCTGCCGTCTTCGACATGGGCGATGCCGGTGCCCTGGCCCAGCGGGGTCTTGAACCACGCCGCATAGGTACCGTTTCTGAGCATGGAGGAACTTTCTCCCTCGGTGTTCACAAGTGCCCCAGCCGGATCATCGACATGGCTAGCGCTAAAACTTGGTTAACCTCCTGCTCCGGGCGAATCCGGTGAAGAGCTGCACATTGGACGTCAGGTGTGGTGGCCAAGCAGTTCTTCGATCACCTCCTCGGAGAACGTCTTCTTGACGCCCCCGATCAGGACACGTCCGGAATCTCCGGGAATTGGCACAGCGCGCGGCAGGCCGTGTTCAAGCAGAGCCCGGGCGCAGCCGACCCAGTCGCCGCCCTCGACCGGCTGGTTGCGGATTTTGTGCCACTGACGTTTGCGCACGGCGGCCAGCCGGCGGTCAGAACTTCGCCGGCCGTTTCTCTGCGCGCGCCTTGATGCCTTCCTTGATCTCCGTTCCGCGCAGGCTCTCGCGATGACGGGCGTCGGCGGCTTCCTTGTCGAACTCGCCGTGAGCGAACTCATTGATGGCGCGCTTCATGCCGGCCATGGCGCGAGGTGCATTGGCGGCGAGCAGGCTCGCGAGCCGGTCGACCTCCTGGTCCAGCTCGCTCTCGCCCACCATGGCGGTGAGATAGCCGATCTGCAGCATCTCCGGCGCGCCGATCTTCCGTCCCGTCAGGAACAGCATCTTGGCATTGTTGACGCCAAGCCGCGACACGTAACGCCTGATCCCGCTCGGGTAATAATGCAGGCCGAGCTTTGCGGCCGGCATGAACATCTCCGCGGTGTCGACGCCGATGCGGAAATCGCAGGCGAGCGCCAGATCGGTCGAGCCGCCATAGACGCCGCCGTTGAGCCGGCAGATCGTGGGCACGCGCAGATCTTCGAGCCGGTTTGCCACGCCCTCGAACGCGGAACCCGTGCTCTGCTCGTCGCCGGCAGCGCCGGCGCGCGCCGCCACCGAATTGAGATCGTAGCCGGCGGAAAAGGCGCGGCCGGTGCCGGTCAGCACCAGCACGCGGACGGCGGGATCTGCCTCGACGCGGTCGAACAGTCTCACCAGCTCGACGAGATCTTCCGCCTGCAGCCGGTTCATGTGCTTCGGACGGTTGAGGCGGATGGTGGCGCGAGGGCCCGAAATCTCGAGCAGCGGCGGGGTTGCGGTCTCTGCCGCGTCAGACATGGTTCGCTCCATTTTTGGTTCTCCAACTCGCGCCGGTTTGGCGTCGACGTCGCGGCGAGTCCGGGCCTGTTGGCTGCTTCGCGGACGTGCTAATCCACACCGGTTGCCGGAAGGTGCCTTTCCTTGCCCAGCCCGTCAATGACGACTGGCAAATGGCTGCATTCCGCCTCGGTCTCACCCGTCTGGGCATGCCAGGCGCCCTGGCCGGCGCCTGATTGGCCTGACAAAGTCGTGAGATTCGCGAACAAAAGAGCGACATTTCCCGTATATCAGGGAGAGGCTGCCGTGCGGGGCGGCCCCGGATTATGAAATCGCGGCGACATTCAATGCTTAGAAATTGGTTGGTTTCCTATGGATACCTCACATCTTGTTCAGCACGCAGGGACTGCCGGCACCTTGTTCGCGTCGATCTTCGTGATCGCGACCACCACGATGCGGACAATGATTCCCTTGCGCGTTTTCGGCATTCTCGCAAACATTGTCCTGATCATCACGGCCATCCCGATCCATAATTATCTGGTCATTCTGGTCCAGATAGTCATGCTGCTGGTCAATACCTATCGCCTGCACCAGATGCTGCAGCTCGTCCGCGACGTCAGGAAATCCGTCAACAGCGATCTCTCGATGGAATGGCTGAAGCCGTTCATGACCGAGCGCAAATGCGGCGCTGGCGAAGTCCTGTTCTACAAGGACGAGAAGGCCGACAGCATGTTCTACATCGTCAGCGGCCGCTTCCGCCTGGTCGAGTCCGGCATCGAGCTGCCGGTCGGCGCTATTGTCGGCGAGCTCGGCATGCTGTCGCCGTCCAACGTCCGCACGCAAACGCTGGAATGCGTCCAGGGCGGCGTCATCCTTTCGGTGAGCTACGACCAGGTCGAGCAGCTCTATGTGCAGAACCCGGCCTTCGGCTTCTACTTCCTCAGGCTTGCCAGCGCGCGGCTGTTCCAGAATATCGATACGCTGGAGCAGCGGCTGGCCCAGCAGGTGGCGGCGGTAGAGCCGAAGCCGGCATGACGAGCGAGAGTGCGACCGTGGCGGACGACGACGGCATCCTGTCCTCGTTGCGTTATCTGTTCGCCGATTTCCTCGGCGACGAGGACAGCACGCCGCCGGTGCTTCCCGAGGGATTGCCGGAGAGCGTCGCAGCCGTCGCGAGCGATGCCATCCACCTCCTGATCGACTATCAGAGCGCCGGCTACGCCCAGCTCTATGTCGACCGCTTGCGGCGCTTCGTCGGCAGGCGCGACGTCGACGAGGTGATGCTCGCCGAGATCGCGCAGTTGATGATGCAGCGCATGGCCTATGAGGATCCGATCCGGATCGCGCAATTGAAACTGCTCGAGCTCGAGCAGAAGGGTGCGCGGGCTGGATCGGTGGATATCAGGAGATTCCGATTCGACGAGTTGGTTGATGCTCTGCCTGCCGCGGTCGCCGCGCCGGTGCTCGATATTTTGGAGTGGCAGGGCTGGGCACGAAGGACGGTCAAGGTCAAATTCTCCACCAAAAACCGCTTCAGCGTCCGTCGCCTGAAGCTCGAGGCCGGCCTCAAGCGCTGGCGCCTGTTCTCGATTCGCTACGCCAAGGAGCGGGTCTGGGTGGAGCGCTGGCTGCACATGATCAACCGCAGCCTGGCCAAGCAGCCCGCCGCTGCTCTCGCGGTCATCCGGACGGCGACGATGATCGAAGGCTATGGCGCGAGCTACCGCCACGGGCTCGCCGACTGGCACACGATCATCGACGACCTTGCCAAACCGACCTTCGATGGCATGCTCGCCTTGCCTGATCTCGCCGGGGCCATTGCAGAGGCACGCGCGGCAGCGATGCCCGATCCGCGGCAGGCGGCGCTGAAGCGCAAGATCGCGGAAATCCGCGCCCGAATGCCTGCCGGAGCCAGTGCCACGGCCGGCTAGAGCATGATCCGGAAAAGTGGATAGCGTTCCTGCGAAAGCCGTTATTTCGCGGCGGGAGCCAGATTGCTGAGCGCTCGCTCGCCCGCGGCGATCAGGTCCGTCAGCGTGGTCTTGCCGCCCTCGGCGGATCTGATGATCCGTCTGGCGATTCTCTTGCGAACCGAGTGCCGTTCGCCATGCTGCGTTTGCTCACAGATCCGATCCAAGGCGGCGTTCATGATTGCCAAGGTCTTCGAATCAAATTTGCCCTCGATCATTTGCCCCTCCCTGATCTCACCTCTCATTGGCCGCATCGGCATGGCGGACGGCCAGCATGGCGCTGACATCGAGTACATTCTCGGTCTGCCTGGCTTTCTTCATTAACGCATCGCGCTCGCGGCCAAGCGGCAACCGGCGCGCAGCGGCGCGGGCATCACGGGCGAATTTCTGCAAACGGACCTCGAATGGCTCGGTCGGCCGCGATCTGTTTCGCTTCTTCTTCATGCCGCCTCCGATCTGGAAGCGAAGCTAGTCTGACGCCTCGACAGCGTCCTTAACCTATGAAAGCCGATCAAACCAAAGATGCAAATCTTCGGCGACTGGAACGTTTGCCGCGGCCGGACGTAAGCCTGTTGCTTCCGCTATCCGTCCCCGGAGGATGGCGGAAGCACTCCGATGACAGGCCCCGGCGAAAGAGGTCGCCGGGGCCGTCGAGGCATTCGATCATGATCCGATTAGACGGAATCGGATCATGATCTCATCTCTTTGTTTGCGCATGATCTTTTCGGAAAACCGGTTTCCATTTTTCCGGATCATGCTTTAGGGAAGCAGCCGATGACACGTTCGAGCCAAGGCATCGTCAGGGACAACAAGGGCGAAGAGCAGCCTGCCGACAAGCGGCGCGCTCAGACCGTGCACAAGACGGATCCGAAGCATTCGGTTTCGAAGGAAGCGACCCGCGATCCCAAGCTCACCGAGGACAACAAGACGCCGGGTTCGGGCATGGGTGCTGACGACAGCGGCGACGCGCCGACGGGATAGGAACGAACTCGCGTTGGGTTTCTTGCGGCGCGGCGCTTCACAACGGCTTGATGCGAGTGCGTCCACTCATTCGGAGCCATCGTCCAGTTTGGCGACGATACGCACCCCCTGCCAGACCTCGATCGTACCGCCATTGAAGTGCTGGCGTGCCCTGGCGACCGCCTCCTCGTCCGTCTCGCTTTCCAGCTCCATCCGCTCGCGAATGTGGCCGTCGATTCCCAACAGATAGGCCCGGTATTCCTGCATCACATTTCCCCGACTGCACCACCGCCGATCGTCACAGACAGGGTTCCGCGTGCGCATTAACATGTGCTGGGGTCCTTGAAGAAACTCGCATTTTAGGCGTCACTACTCGCAACCTGATAGAGTATGATATATAATTAGCTACTTGAGAGTGAATAACATAGGTTATTGAAATCGGTCCTATCCTTACTCGACTTATTAGCGGGGAGACTGTCCCTTTGAGTCCACTCGTTCGTAAGCTTGAGCAGTTTGTGCGGCTGTCGTCGGCCGATCGCGCGTACCTCACCCGCGCGGCATCGGAACGGCTGCGCAAGTTCGGTCCCCGGGTCGATATCGTGCGCGAAGGCGAGAGGCCCAAGGACGTGCAATTGGTCGTTGCCGGCTGGGCATGCCGCTACAAGCAGTTGGAGGACGGGCGACGGCAGGTGGTGTCCTTTTTCCTGCCGGGCGATAGCTGCGATCTCAACGTCTTCATCCTGCGCGAGATGGACCATTCGATCGGCTCGATCACGGACTGCACCATCGCCGACCTGTCGCGCGATTTCTTCGAGGAGATCAGCGTCGGATATCCGCGCATCGTGACGGCGCTCTGGTGGGAAAGCCTGGTCGATGCCGCGATCCAGCGCGAATGGACGTTGAACCTGGGTCAGCGCACGGCGCTGGAGCGCATGGCGCATCTTTTGTGCGAGCTGTTCTTCCGCCTACGTCTTGCCGGTCTCACCAACGGCGACGGTTGCGACTTCCCCTTGACGCAGGCCGATCTCGCCGACGCCAGCGGGCTGTCCAAGGTGCATGTCAACCGCACCCTGCAGGAATTGCGTTCGGCGAACCTAATCGTCTTGAAAGGCAAGACGCTTGTCGTGCCGGATCTTCGGCGCCTGATGAATGCCGGCCTGTTCAACGCCAACTATCTGCATATGGAGCGCGAAGGTCGTCAGCTCGATGCCACCGAATGATGCCGCCCGGTCGGTGATCGCTTGACGCTTCGTATCACGGACGCCTGGAGGCGGGTGTACTGGTGGCTGAGCCCGGGAATGGCGGCGCTCAGACCCGGCAGCCGGTCCCTGCACGGCGACGCGGGGGCGGTTCGCGTGACCTCGCAAAATCTTCTTGAAACGCCTGTTTCGTTTGCTCTGTTTGGAGTATTTATCTATTTGTTTTTGCGAGTTTTTTTGCTGCAACGCAACTCCGTCGCGTTCAGGAGGTCGCGATCATGTTGGGCGAGCGATGCTGCGGGCCTGAACGATGTCCGGCTTTGTCCCGACTACAGATGGCCGTCGACTGTTAACCTTTGTGGCCTGCGCGGCGATGCCGCAGCACTATCGCCGTAGGGCCACACCATATGAATTTCGGAGGACCGAGAGGTGCATTCGGGCGCGGGAGATGCCATAAATGGCCGCAAGTTTTGAATATTGCGGGTTTAAGAAGAAGTTGCGCTGACGCCCAGGTCCGGTTTCTCTCCATCATTTTCCATCAGTCGCAGCGAAGGGCGTCAGCTTTGTCGTTTCCATCCATGTCGTCGTCGGTCCCGGTTGCAGCGCTGGTAGGATGGATGCTGCTGCTAACCGCCAAGCACATCGTGGCGGATTTCTT
Source organism: Bradyrhizobium sp. LeoA1Lang (assembly GCF_055413685.1). Taxonomy (NCBI): domain Bacteria; kingdom Pseudomonadati; phylum Pseudomonadota; class Alphaproteobacteria; order Hyphomicrobiales; family Nitrobacteraceae; genus Bradyrhizobium; species Bradyrhizobium sp. LeoA1Lang. Next base: position 27,181 of record NZ_JBVAPG010000020.1, read on the forward strand.
TCTGCAGAATTCCTGGATGGCGATCGGCAAGGATCAGAAGATCGGCTGGGCGCTGCCTTTGTTTGCGCATTGTCTCGTGCACCTTGCGACCTCGTTGCTCCTGATCCTGGTGATCGCGCCAAGATTCTGGTTCGTCGCCTTCATCGATTTCTTCATCCACCTTGCGGTGGATCGCGCCAAGGGAATCACCACCTCGACCTTCGGCGTCACGACCGAGCACCCGTGGTTCTGGTCACTGATCGGCGTCGATCAGGCGCTGCATCACCTGACGGGCTTCGGCCTTTCGATCTTCATGGCCGTGAACTGAGTTGCGTCCGCGTTCTCTTGTGCCGGCAGGCGGAGGTGTCGTCATTCCGGGGCGCGCCGGCGCGATCCCGGAATCCATTGGGCCGCATGTTCAAGCAGTGAAATGGATTCCGGGCTCGATGCTGCGCATCGGAATGACGGGGCGCTCCCGAGCGTCAGCGGAGGCCGTTCTGATTCGCTCAAAAATCGCAATCGCCCCGGATGACTACTGGCGCCCGTGGTTAACCCTTCGTTAGAGAATTGCACGGCATCTTCCGGACCAGGGAGAACTGCAATGTTTTCAAGCCGCAATGCCTTCGAGAACGACGTTTGCCCGGTCCGCGAGGAGCTGCTCGGACAGATGTACCGCGCCAATCCTGCTGGCCTTCAGGCCCTCGTCGAAAGCGTCTCGTCCGATGTCCGGGCAATGCTGGCGCTGTTCTGCTATCGCCGCCATCATCTGCATTCGCTGGCAGTGGCGATCGCCGCAAGCTGCAGCGAACGCGAGCTCGCTTATTTCGGCGGCCACGTCGGCAACAACCTTTATAAACTGTCCCGCCAGCCGGCCCGCTCCGCAGCGCCCTCGCATGGCGGCCGCAAGCCGATCACGCTGTCGACTAAGCCGCTGGCGACCTTCGCGCCGATCGTCGACGACCTCGACGAGGAAGAGGTTGCCGAGACTGTGACGGTCTAAGCTCCACCTAGTCACGAACTCTCCCTCATCCCGAGGAGCCGCAAAGCGGCGTCTCGAGGGATGGGCCGCGGGCGAGATCTGGGCCTCATGGTTCGAGACGGCGCTTCGCGCCTCCTCACCATGAGGGACTCCTGCCGTATCCGGGCTACGGTTCACCTGCCAACACCGGCAGTCCGTGCCGGCGTCGCGCCATCGCGCATTCCGCATCGCCGGGCAGGCAGGTGCGGCAGACCTCGGGCCGTATCGCATAGATCGCGCAGCTCGTGGCCACGCCGATCTTGCCTGACAGTGCCGAGCAGCGGTCGCCGTCGCAGCGCATGCCGGATTGCCTTGCATTGACGTATTCTAGCGGGATCAGGTCGAGCGCCGCGTCGTCTTCGGTGGTGAAGCGGGGCCAGTTCTCCGAGTAGAAGCAGCACGCGCCGCAGGCCTGGCAGGGATTCTCGGTCGCATTTTCGATCGCCATCAGATGTCCTTCGGCGCTTCCCAGACCAGGCTGCGGCGCCAGCGCGCCCGCAACAGGTCGCGCCTCTCAGGATATTTCTCCTCATGATAGACCGCGTCGAGCACGCGGTCGGTGCGGAAGCTGCGGAAATCCTTTCGCAGCTCGCACCATGCCGCCAGGATCCGCACCGCCTCGTGATAGCCGACCGCGATCGGCCAGATCGTGCGTTCGGTGTCGCGGCCGCGTTCATCGCGATAGTTGAGGGTGATCTTCTTGCCGTCGTGGATCTGCGCGCGTGTCCGCACCATGTCGATGCGGTCGGGCTCTCGGTTCCAGGCTGAACGGGCGCGGCTTGCGGGTTCGAGCACGAACGGCCGCAACCGCTCCGGCACGGTATCGGCGATCTTCGCCATCAAATCCTGCGCGGCGCGCGCCAGCGCCGGATCGGCGTGGCCCGTGACCCAGCTCGCGCCGAGCACGCAGGCCTCGATCTCGTCGGGCGTGAGCATCAAGGGCGGCAGGTCGAATCCTTTTTCCAGGATATAGCCCATGCCGGCTTCGCCGCGAATCGGCACGCGCTGCTCGATCAGGGTCGCGATGTCGCGATAGATCGTGCGCTTGGATGTCTCGAGCTCGGCGGCGATCGCATCCGCAGTCAGCGGTTTGCGGGTGCGCCGAAGCACCTGGATGATCTGAAACAGCCGGTCGGCGCGTCTCATGGCAGCTCTCTTTGGTCGGTCTCTCTCGCTGGTCTCTTGGCTAGTCAGTTCCAGGCCGTCGATTTTCCCGAGGTCGGCCTCGCCGCTGCTGACAGAATGTTGGCAGCAGGGGGTGGTTATAACGGGACAACATCTCAACTGAAGGGAATTTGTCCATGCTGAATCATCTTAGTAAGGCCGGCCTCGATAGCCGTCTTGAAAGGTTCAGGCGAGCCCAAACCTTTGCGTTGGAACAGCTCGTCACAATCCACACCGTCTCCTGCGACCTCCGCTGGGCGCTCATCGAACTGGCCCTGCGTTCGATCGCCGCCCTGTTGACGGCGGGCGGGAGGCACGTGGTCTTCCGCAGCCGCCGCCTCGTGAAACGGGTTCGTTTGGCGACCCATTTTACCCCTGCTGACACCATGGTGGCAGCAGGGGGCCGCTAGGCTCGGTGCCGTTTTTTGGAAATTGGGAGGCTCCAGATGATTATTCTCCATGGCTTCGGCCCGGGGTTCGGCTTGCCGGAAATCAGCCCCTTCGTGACCAAGACCGAGGTCCAATTGAAAATGGCCGGGCTTGCCTATTGCAAGGAGAGGGCGATGCCGCCGAGTTCGCCCAAGGGGCAATTGCCCTATATCCGTGACGAAGCGGAGACCATCGCCGATTCCACTTTCATCCGCGCGCATATCGAAGGCAAATACGGCTTTGACTTCGATGCGCCCTTGAGCCTACAGGCGCGCGCGCAGGCCTGGGCGTTCGAACGGATGATCGAGCACCATGTCTATTGGGCCCTGGTCGGCGCACGCTGGGTGGATGAAATCAATTTCGCCAAGGGGCCTGCGCATTTCTTCGACGGCGCGCCGGAGCATCTGCGCGAGAAACTGCGCGAGGACGCGCAGTTCCGTGTCGCGGAGAACTATTTGCTGTCTGGCCTCGGCCGCCATGCGCCCGACGAGGATATCGACCTTGCCATCCGGTCGCTGTTCGCGCTTTCCGTGCAACTCGGCGACAAGCCGTATCTGATGGGCGACACACCGTGCGGCACGGATGCCACCGCGTTCGGGGCGCTTGCGGGAATCCTGACCCCGTTCTTCGATTCTCCGCTACGCGCGCGGACCGAGAAGTTCAGGAATCTCACTGACTATGTCGACCGGATGATGGGGCAATATTATCCGGGGTTCGCCTGGTCGCCCGTGCGCGAAGCGGCCTAGCTACGATGAGGTTGCAGCTCGCAGCGTTTTCGAGCGAAGTGGATACCGGTTCGCGTGAAGAAAACGCGTCAAAACAAAAGACCAGAGCTTCGGTTCTGATTCAATCAGAACCGAAGCTCCGGGGCTCGGCTTTCAATGCAGCCAGCTCCGCCTCGAGCTCGGCGATGCGTGCGTCGCGTGCGGCCAATGCCGCAGCGACATCGGCGGCATCGAACTTCTGTGGGATGTGCTGCGGACAGTTGGTGTCCCAGGTGGATATCTTGAACAGGATCACCTGCTCAGCCCGCGCCCTGTAATCCTTGGGCATCAGCGATTGCGTCAGCGCCGGGTCGTCGTCGACCAGGCGCGCTTCCCCCCAGAGCTTGACGCGTCTGCGATGCGCGTAATCCATCACGAAGATATACGCCTTCGGATTCTCCGACAGATTGCCTTGGGTGATGTACTGCCGGTTGCCGCTGAAGTCGGCGAACGCGATGGTGCTGGCGTCCAGGATCTTGATGAACCCCTTCGGTCCGCCGCGGTGCTGGATATAGGGCTGGCCATCGGCAGACGCCGTCGCGAAATAGAAGCTGTTGGCGTTGGCGAGGAAGGCCGCGAGATTCTCGTCGATCTCGGTGCGCCAGCCGCGCCGTTCGACTTGGGCATAGGCCTCGCGCGAACCTTTGCGCGCCTGGATCGCCTTCACCGCCGGCGTGAAAGCGACGTCACTCGGATAGGTCTGGGTGTCTGACATTTGAGCCTCTTGGCATGGAGCGCCAAAGCGTCGTTTCACCGTGGAAGATGGGACCGTTCCCCGGTCGAACAATCAAGGCGATTGACACTTCACTATTGCGCATTATGCAATAATGCGATGGACCGTATTGATGCCATGCAGGCCTTCGTCGCCGTGGCCGATCTGCAGGGCTTCGCCCCCGCCGCTCGAAAGCTCGGGCTGTCGCCATCGGCCGTGACCCGGCTGATCGCGGCGCTGGAGGAGCGGCTCGGCGCGCGGCTGTTGCAGCGGACCACGCGGTCCGTGACCCTGACCGATGCCGGCTCGCGCTATCTCGAGCGTATCAGGCGCATCCTTGCCGATCTCGAAGAGGCAGAGGAGGCGGTCGAGGGCGAACGCACGCGCCCGGCCGGGCGATTGGTGATCTCGGCGCCGGTCGGCTTCGGCCGCCTGCATGTCAGTCCCATGGTCACGGCCTATCTGAAGCGCTACCCCGACGTTGGCGTGGACCTCAGGCTGTCCGACCGCATGATCAACCTGGTGGAGGAGGGCGTCGACCTTGCCGTCAGGATCGGGCACCTGCCGGATTCGACGCTGGTTGTACGCCATGTCGGCGAGATGCGGCGCATCGTGGTGGCGTCGAAGCAATATCTGAATGCTCGCGGCGAGCCGAAGCGGCCCTCGGATATATCAGCGCACGACACCATTCAGTTCGGCGCCATGTCGGCGGCGCCGGATTGGCGCTTCGTCGAGGAAGGGCGGGAGGTCCGCGTTTCGTCGAGCCCGCGCTTTTCATCCAACAGCGCCGATGCCGCGATTCAATACGCCGAAGCCGGCGGCGGGCTGACGCGTGTGCTCGCCTATCAGGCGGCTGCTTCGCTGAAGGCAGGGCGGCTCAGGATCGTGCTGGCGAAATTCGAAGAGCCGCCGCTGCCAATCCACATCGTCTATCCGACCTCGCGCTTGCTCTCGGCCAAGGTGCGCACCTTCATCGATCTCGTCGCCGAGACCGCGGACTGGCGGTTCGGATGACGGTAATCGTGCCGGGTTCGCGCTACGCGCGTTCCGGAACGACGTCCTTCTTCGGCATCACCCGGAACGTCCCATTCGCCCGCGCGATGATGACGTCGTCCGCCTTCACCAGGCTCTGCGCAAAGCAGATCGTGCTGCCGGTCTTGATCACGTCGGTCTCGACCGCGAGCCACTGACCGATCTCCGCGGTGCCAATGAAATCGACCGCAAGCGAGACCGTTACCAGCGAGGATGTCCAGCCCATCACTTGGGCGCAGCTATAGCCCATCGCGTTGTCGGAGAGCGCCGCGATCAATCCGCCATGGATCAGGCCGCGCGAGTTGGTGTGCGCCTTTGCGAGCCTGAGCCCCATGATCACCGCCCTGTCGATGCGCTTCGAATAAAGCGGCTCCCAGGGATCGGTGAGCGGGCTCTTGCGGAAGTGAGGCTCAAAGCCTTCCGGAATGTCGGCAATGACTGATGTATCCGTGCTCATGGTCGGCCCGTATGTCTGATGATCTCGGCGCCATTGAACGCGATGTCGATGACAGTTTCACCGCATACAAAGTTTTAAACGGCATCTGCGCGGATGTTTGAAACACTCCGTCGTCATTGCGAGCGAAGCGAAGCAATCCATTTCTCCCCGCGTGGGCGCATGGATTGCTTCGTCGCTTCGCTCCTCGCAATGACGGCGTAGCCCGTAGGGTGGGCAAAGCGCAGCGTGCCCACCATCGCGAGCGGAGTGCTGATGGTGGGCACGCTGCGCTTTGCCCACCCTACAATTTTATAGCGGCAATCCGACGTAGTTCTCCGACAGCGACGTCGACGCCGCCTGGGAACTCACGAGATATTCCAGCTCGGCGAGCTGGATCCGTGCGCCGAACTCGCCCTGGTCCGGGAATTTGTGCAGCATCGAGGTCATCCACCAGGAGAAGCGCACCGCCTTCCAGACCCGCGCCAGCGCTCTGGCGGAATAGCCATCGATGCCGGCGGAAGATTTCTCGTCGTAGTACTCACGTAGGCCCTGCGACAGGTAGTGCACGTCGCTGGCGGCGAGGTTCAGCCCCTTGGCGCCGGTCGGCGGCACGATGTGCGAGGCGTCGCCGGCCAGGAACATCCTGCCGAAGCGCATCGGCTCGGCGACGAAGCTGCGCAGCGGCGCGATGCTTTTTTCGATCGAGGGACCGGTGACGAGTTCGTCCGCCGCCTTCTGGTCGAGCCGCCGCTTCAGCTCGTCCCAGAAACGTTCGTCGGGCCATTGGTCGATGTGATCGTCGAGCGGACACTGCACGTAATAGCGGCTGCGGTGCATCGAGCGCATCGTGCACAGCGCAAAGCCCCGCTCATGGTTATTGTAGATCAGCTCGTGCGAAACCGGAGGGGTATCCGAGAGGATGCCGAGCCAGCCGAACGGATAGACCCGCTCATACGTCTTGATCGCGGAATCCGGCACGCTGGCGCGGCTGACGCCGTGGAAACCGTCGCAGCCCGCGATGAAGTCGCAGATGATCTCGCCTGCTTTGCCGTCCTTCACGTAAGAGACGCGCGGATGGTCGGTGTCGAAATCATGCGGCTGGACATCGGCGGCCTGATAGATGGTGGTGAGCCCGGCCTGCTGCCGCGCGTTCATCAGGTCGAGCGTCACCTCGGTCTGGCCGTAGATCATGACCGTCTTGCCGGTCGCCGCGTGCATGTCGATGCGATGGCGGGCGCCGCCGAAGGCGAGTTCCAAGCCGTGATGGATCAGCCCCTCGCGATGGGCGCGCTGGCCTGCGCCGACCTCGTCGAGCAGGCTGACCGTGCCCTCCTCCAGCAGGCCGGCGCGGATCCGCGCCAGCACATAGTCCGGCGTCTGCCGTTCCAGGATCACGTTGTCGATCCCGTAGGCGTGAAGTAGTTGCCCAAGCAACAATCCTGCCGGACCTGCGCCTATGATTGCTACCTTTGACCGCAATATTTGCTCCTCCCGATATTGTAGGCTTTAGCTTATACCGCCTGGCGGGTCGCTGTCGTCAGCTTGCAATGGTGATTATATCATATAACAATAATCGCAAAGGGCCGCCAAAGGCCTGCAAAGAGGGAGAGGATGCCGATGAGGAAGACGGTTCTGGCGTTGCTGCTGGCCGCCAGCGTGACCCCTGCGTTCGGGCAGGAGAAGAATTTCGACCTGAAGATCTCGCATTGGGTGCCGGCGTCCCATCCGCTGCAGAAGTCGCTGGAGGACTGGGCCACGGCCGTGGAAAAGGACTCCGGCGGCACCATCAAGGGCAAGGTGTTCCCGGCGCAGCAACTCGGCAAGGCCTTCGACCATTACGACATGGCGCGCGACGGTATCGCCGATGTCACCTATGTCAATCCGGGCTACCAGCCCGGCCGCTTCCCGATCGTCGGCGCCGGCGAATTGCCGTTCCTGATTTCGGACGCCAAGGGCGGCTCGATGGGACTTGATGCCTGGTACCGCAAATATGCCGAGAAGGAGATGAAGGACGTCAAATACTGCCTCGCCTTCGTCCATTCGCCGTCTTCGTTCCATTCGCGCACCAAGAAGATCGTCGTGCCTGAGGACGTCAAAGGCCTGAAGATCCGCCCCGCCCATGCCACCATGGCCAATTTCGTCACCTCGCTGGGCGGCACCAATGTGCAGTCCTCCGCGCCTGAAGTGCGGGATATCATCGAGCGCGGCGTGGCCGACGGCGTCACCTTTCCCTGGGGCTCGCTGGTGCTGTTCGGCATCGACAAGGTGACGAAATACGACATGGAAGCGCCGCTCTACGTCACGACCTTCGTCTTCGTGATCAACAAGGACAAGTACAACGCGATGTCCGACCGCCAGAAGGCAGCCATCGACAAGAACTGCTCGACCGAGATGGCGGGCATCGTCGGCGAGCACTGGGGCAAGTTCGAGGACGCCGGCATCGACAAGGTGAAAGCCGAGTCCGGTCACGAGGTCTACAAGCTGACGCCGGAGCAGACCGCGCTGTGGAAGAAGGCGGCCGAGCCGCTGGTCAAGACCTGGGCCGACGGCGTCAAGAAGACCGGCGTCGACGCGGACGCCGCGATGGCCGACCTGAAGGCCTCGCTCACGAAGTACAACGCGCTCGCGCAGTAGTTCTCCCTCTCCCGCTTGCCGGAGAGGGCCGGGGTGAGGGTGTCTCCGCGATGGGACCGTCCGCGTGGAGAGAGCCCTCACCCGGCGTTAATGCCGACCTCTCCTGCAAGCGGGAGAGGTGAACCGAGCTTGCGGATAGACGATCGATACCAAGCCATAGGACGCCCCGTATATGAAACGCGCTTACATGGACCGTTTCATCGACACGATCGAATGGATCGCGGCCGGATTCGTCGGCATCGTCGCCGCCAATATCTTCCTCGCGGTGCTCTTGCGAAACACGCTGAACTACTCGATTCCCGATTCCTTCGACATCGGGCGGATGCTGCTCGGCATCCTGATTTTCTGGGGCATCGCCGCGACGTCCTATCGCGGCACCCACATCACCGTCGACCTGGTCTGGGCCAATGTCGGGCCGAGATACCAGCGCCTCATCGACGTGTTCGCGACACTGGTGCTGCTGTTCGTCGTCACCGTGCAGACCTGGACGTTGTTCGACAAGGTGCGCGGCACCTATAACGACAATGTCCTGACCTTCGATCTGCATATGCCGACCTGGCCGTTCTTCGCGCTCGCCTGGATCGGCGACGTCTCCGCCGTGCTCTTGATCGCGATCCGCACTTACAGATTGATCTTCCACCCGGAAGAGATGCACGATCCCAAGATCAAGGCGACGGAGTAAGCGCCGATGAGCACCGACGCCGTCGCCATCCTCGGCTTTGTCGCGCTGTTCGCGCTGATGCTGCTGCGCGTGCCAGTCGGCATGGCGATGGGCCTCGTCGGCGTCTGCGGTTTCAGCTATCTGGTCGGCGCCACGCCGGCGCTGAAACTGGTCGGCCAGACCTCGATGCGCACGGTGACCGATTACACCTTCGGCGTGATCCCGATGTTCCTGTTGATGGGGACCTTCGTCAGCAATTCCGGCATGAGCCGCGAATTGTTCCGCGCCGCCAACGGCTTTGTCGGCCATCTCCGCGGCGGGCTCGGCATCGCCACTGTCGCCGCCTGCGGCGGCTTCGCCGCGATCTGCGGTTCCTCGGTCGCGACCGCCGCGACGTTCTCGGCCGTGGCCTATCCGGAGATGCGCCGTTTCGGCTATCCGCAATCCTTTGCCACTGGCGTGATCGCGGCGGGCGGCACGCTGGGCGCAATGCTGCCGCCGTCGACTGTGCTCGCGGTCTACGGCATCATCACCGAGCAGGACATCGGAAAGCTCTTCATCGCCGGCATCATCCCGGGCCTGCTCGCGATGACCATGTACATGATCACCATCGCGCTGATCGGCTATTTCAGGCCCGGATTCCTGCCGACGGGCAAACGGATGCCGTGGCGCGAGCGCTTCGCCGGCCTGCGCGACATCTGGGCGCCGGTGCTGCTCTTCATCTTTGTCATTGGCGGCCTCTACGGCCTGCCATTCCTGCCGCGCTTCACGCCGACGGAGGCCGGCGGCGTCGGCGCCACCGGCGCGTTCCTGATCGGCATTCTCACCGGACGATTGGACAAGGAGAAGATCCTGAACTCGCTGTTGCAGGCGACGCGCACCGCGGCCGCTGTGTTCACCGTGCTGATCGGCGCGCTGATCTTCGGCTATTTCCTCACGGTGACTCAGACCCCGCAGAAGGTCACGGAGTTCCTCACCAGCCTTGGGCTCGGCAGCTACGGCATCCTCGCCGTCATCATGGTGATGTATCTCGTGCTCGGCTGCCTGATGGACGCCATGGCGATGATCATCCTGACCGTGCCGATCATCTTCCCGGTCATCATGCACCTTGGTTTTGATCCGATCTGGTTCGGCGTCATCATCGTGATGACGGTCGAGCTCGGCCTGATCCATCCGCCTGTCGGCATGAACGTGTTCGTGATCAAGAGCGTGGTGAAGGACGTCTCTTTCTCCACGATCTTCAAGGGCGTGATCCCCTTCGTCGTCACCGACCTGATCCGTCTCGTGATCCTGATCGCCTTCCCGCTGCTCGCCACCTGGCTGCCGCAACGCATGATGGCGAATTGAGGTCCAACCCCTTGCTCCGTCATACTCCGCGAAGGCGGAGTATCCAGTAAGCCGCGGCCTCGCGGCTCAATCACTACTGCCTCTGGAATACTGGATCACCCGCCTTCGCGGGTGATGACGGTGGAGTAAGTGGTGACGGCGGAGAAGAGAGGGCTGCTCACTCCCCCTCGTCGCTCGCCAGCACGCCCTTCACCGCGCGCGCCCAACCCGCGAGCTTGCGTTCGCGCGTGGCCTGGCTCATCGCGGGCTTGAAGCGGTGCTCCAATCGCCAATTGTCCGCGAATCTTGTCGGCTCGGGATACACGCCCGCCTGCAGGCCGGCCAGATAGGCGGCCCCTAACGCCGTGGTCTCCTGGATCATCGGGCGGTCGACCGGGGCGTCGAGCAGGTCGGCCAATCGCTGCATGGTCCAGTCGGACGCGGTCATGCCGCCGTCGACGCGGAGCACGATATTGGCTGCCGTCGAATCCGGCCAGTCGGCGCGCATCGCGGCCCAGAGATCGTAGGTCTGGTAGCAGACGCTTTCCAGCGCGGCATGCGCGAGCTCGGCCGGGCCGGTGTTGCGGGTGAGGCCGAACAGTGCGCCGCGCACGCGTGGATTCCAGTAGGGCGCGCCCATGCCGACAAAGGCCGGCACCAGATAGACGCTCTGCATCGAATCGGATTTGTCGGCGAGCGGCCCGGTCTCGGCGGCCTGCCTGATGATACCGAGCCCATCGCGCAGCCACTGCACCGCGCTTCCGGCGACGAAGATCGAGCCTTCCAGCGCGTAGGTGCGTTTGCCTCCGAGCTGGTAGGCGATCGTGGTCAGCAGCTTGTTCTTTGACTTCACCGGCGTCGTGCCGGTGTTGAGCAGCGCAAAGCAGCCGGTGCCATAGGTCGATTTGATCATGCCGGGCTCGAAACAGGCTTGCCCGATGGTTGCGGCCTGCTGGTCGCCGGCGATGCCTGCGATGGCGATGCTGCCGCCGAACAGGTCGGGGACGCTGTCGCCGAATTTGGCGGAGGAGTCCTTCACCTCCGGAAGCATCGAGCGCGGTACGCCGAGGATCTTCAAGAGCTCGTCATCCCACTCGCCGGTGTGGATGTTGAACAGCAGGGTGCGCGAGGCGTTGGTGGCGTCGGTCGCGTGCACCTTGCCGCCGGTGAGCCGCCACAGCAGGTAGCAATCGACGGTGCCGAACAGGAGCTCGCCGCGCTCGGCGCGCTCTCTCGCGCCGGGCACGCCGTCAAGGATCCAGGCGACCTTTGTCCCCGAGAAATAGGGGTCGATGATCAAGCCGGTCTTGGCCGAGATCACAGGCTCATGGCCTTCGGCCTTCAGTCTGGCGCAGAAGTCCGCGGTGCGGCGGTCCTGCCAGACGATGGCGCGGTGCACCGCCTGACCCGTAGCGCGGTCCCACACCACAGTGGTTTCGCGCTGGTTGGTGATGCCGATCGCGGCGATGTCTTTCGCCTTCAGGCCCGCCTTCTCCAGCGCATTGCGGCAGGTGGCGATGGTCGAGGTCCAGATGTCCTCCGGCTCATGCTCGACCCAGCCGGAAGCAGGGAAATGCTGCGGGAACTCCTGCTGCGCCACCGCCGCGATGGAGATATCGCTGCGGAACACGATGGCGCGCGAGGACGTGGTGCCCTGATCGATGGCCAGCACAAAGGACATGGCGCTCCTTCCCGGACGTGATTGCTTGTTGCGCCAAGGGAGCGGATTGGCGCGGGAAGGTCAATATCTCAGGTCGGGCGGGCTGCTTAACCTCGCCCCGCTCTTGCGGGGAGAGGTCGGCGCGCAGCGCCGGGTGAGGGGACGCGCCGCATTCACGGTGTTCGGAATTCGTGGAGGCAGCCCTTCACCCCGACCCTCTCCCCGCAAGAGCGGGGCGAGGGAGAGCCGCTACACCGCCGCCGTGGTGACGCCGCCGTCGATGACGATGGTCTGGCCGGTCATGAAGGTGGAGGCGTCGGAGGCGAGATAGGCCACCGCGCCGGCGATCTCGTCGGGTTCGCCGATGCGGCGGAGCGGGGTGGTGGCGGTGCGCCGTTTCAGAAGCTCCGCGTCTTCCCAGAGCGCGCGGGCGAAATCGGTCTTGACCAGCCCCGGCGCGACGCAATTGACGCGCACGCCCTTCGGTCCCCATTCGCCGGCGAGGCTGCGGCAGAGCGCGAAGTCGGCCGCCTTCGAGATGCCATAGGCGCCGATCACGGTCGAGCCGCGCAATCCCCCGATCGAGGAGATGATCACGACGGAGCCATTGCCGCGCTCGGCCATTTGCGGGATCGCCAGCGCGCAGAGCCAGATGTTGCTCTTGACGTTGGAGCCCATGATCTTGTCGAACGCCTCGTCCTTGATGTCGAGCAGCGGGCCGTAATACGGGTTCACCGCAGCGTTGCAGACGAGGATGTCGATCTTGCCGTAATGCTTGGTCGCGCCCGAGATCAGCGCCTCGACCTCCTCGCGGCGCGAGATGTTGCAGGGGATCACATGCGCATCGCCGCCGTTACTGTTGATGCCGTCGGCCACTTCCTTGCAGGCGTCGGCCTTGCGCGAGGAGATCACCACCTTGGCTCCGAGCTTCGCCAGCAGTTCGGCGGAGGCACGGCCGATGCCGCGGCTCGAGCCGGTGATGACAGCGACCTTTCCGGTGAGATCGAACGGGGTGTTCTTCATTGTTGTTTCCCTCTTCTGTTCTGTTCGCATTTTGCCACACCGTCATGGCCGGGCTTGACCCGGCCATCCACGCTCTTGTTTTGCCGCCAAGACGTGGATGCCCGGGCATGACGGTCATTGTGCGGCTGCAGCCTCCCAAGTCACGAGCGGGCGGAGACTAGATCAACCCGCCCGCGTCAGCGACACGGCGCAGGTGATACTCGGTGTCGCCAAAGGTGTTCTCGATCATGGTGAGACGCTTGAAGTAGTGGCCGATCTTGGCCTCCATGGTCATGCCGATGCCGCCATGGAGCTGGATCGACTGCTGGCCGACGAACTTCAGCGACTTGCCGATCTGCACCTTGGCCGCCGCAATCGCGCTCGCGCGCTCCTTGGCGTCCGCGAAGTCACCAGCCATGGTCGCGAACATCGACATCGAACGGGCCTGCTCGGCCGCGACGAACATGTCGGAGGCGCGGTGCTGCAGGCTCTGGAACGAACCGATCGCGACGCCGAACTGCTTGCGCGTCTTGATGTACTCGACGGTCTCCTTGAGCGACTCGTCCATCGCGCCGACCGCCTCCGCGCACAGCGCGACGCGGGCTTCGTCGACCACGCGCTCGATCAGATCAAGCGCATCCTCGGGGTTGCCGATCGCGGCATCGCTGCCGACTTCCACGCCGGTGAAGGTGATATCCGCGGCGTGCAGGCCGTCCTGGGTCGGATAGCCCTTCCTGCTGATGCCCTTGGCGTCGGCCGGCACCAGGAACACGCCGATGCCGTTTCTGTCGCGCCGCTCGCCCTTGGTGCGCGCGGTCACGATCAGCGTGTCGGCGTTCTCGCCGTTGAGGACGACGAACTTCTCGCCGTCGATGACGTAAGCCGAGCCCTTCTTCTTGGCGGTCGTGGCGACGTCGAACAGGTCGTAACGCGAGTTCTTCTCGAGCTGCGCGAAGGCAAACGTCTTGCTGCCGTCGATGATCCCAGGGATATGCGCGGCCTTCTGCTCGGCCGAGCCGCCATGGCGCAGGAAGCCGCCGCCGATCACCACGGTCGCAAGATAAGGCTCGAGCACCAGCGCCTTGCCGAGCGCTTCCATCACGATCATGGTCTCGACGCCGCCAGCGCCGAACCCGCCATCGGCCTCAGTGAAGGGCAGGCCGAGCAGGCCCTGCTCGGCGAGCTTGCTCCAGACGGCTTTGCTCCAGCCGCCCTTCTCCTGCATGTACTTCTTGCGCTGCTCGAAATCGTAGGAATCCGTCAGCAGGCCGTCGATGCTTTCCTTGAGAAGCCGCTGCTCCTCGGACAAATCAAAATCCATGTTACCGTTTCTCCAAAATCACGCGGGCATCGTTGCTGCCCTGATCTCCCATCGTCATCCCCGCGAAGGCGGGGATCCAGTACCCACCGGCGGTCATCGTGAACCACGATCGCCGCGGCGTACTGAGTCCCCCGCCTGCGCGGGGGACGACAGTTGAGTTTGCGGCCTCAAAGCCCCAGCACCGCCTTGGCGATGATGTTGCGCTGGATCTCGTTGGAGCCGCCGTAGATCGAGACCTTGCGGTTGTTGAAGTAGCTCGGCGCGATCTGGGCGGTCCAATCCATGGCCTCGTTCGAGCCGTCGTCGCCATGCACGTCATAGGGCGCGGCGAACGGGCCGATCACTTCCATCAACAGCTCTGTCGTGGTCTGCTGGATCTCCGAGCCCTTGATCTTGAGCACCGACGATGCCGGGTTGGGCTTGCCCTTGCCATGCTTGCCTTCGTCGGCGACGACGCGAAGCTGGGTCAATTCCAGCGCCTTCAGCTCGATCTCGCAGGCCGAGAGTTTTTCGCGGAAGGTCGGATCCTGGATCACCGGCCGGCCCCCGGATTCGACCTTGGAGGCGAGCTCCTTGATGCGGCGCAGCCGTTCCTTGGAGACGCCGACCCGCGCAATACCGGTGCGCTCGTTGCCGAGCAGGAATTTGGCGTAGTCCCAGCCCTTGTTCTCCTCGCCGATCAGGTTCTCGATCGGAACCTCGACATTGTCGAAGAACACTTCGTTGACTTCACAGCCGCCATCGATGGTCTGGATCGGCCGAACGGTGACGCCCTTCGACTTCATGCTGAACACGATGAAGGAGATGCCCATCTGCTTCTTGGCGCTGGGATCGGTGCGGCACAGGCAGAAGATCATGTCGGCATGCTGCGCCAGCGTGGTCCAGGTCTTCTGGCCGTTGATGATCCACTTGTCGCCCTTGCGCTCGGCCTTGGTGCGGAGCGAGGCGAGGTCCGAGCCCGAGCCCGGCTCCGAGAAGCCCTGGCACCACCAGTCGTCGACACTGGCGATGCGCGGCAGGTATTGCTTCTTCTGCTCCTCGTTGCCGAAGGTGTAGATCACCGGACCGACCATGCTGACGCCGAAGGCGAGCGGCTGCGGCGCCGGATAGGCTTGCAGCTCCTCGTTGAAGATGTAGTGCTGCACGGATGTCCAGCCGGTGCCGCCATATTCCTTCGGCCAGTGCGAGACACCCCAACCCTTCTTGTTCAGGATGCGCCACCAGGTGACCATCTCATCCTTGGAGAGGTGACGGCCCTCCTGCATCTTCCGCCGCGTGTCCGGCGGCACATTGTCCCTGAAGAACGCCCGCACTTCCTCGCGAAATGCCACTTCTTCCTTGGTGAAAGCGAGATCCATCGGATCCTCCTTGTGATGAATTATCTGTCATTCCGGGGCGCGCGTTAGCGCGAACCCGGAATCTCGAAGTAACAAACCTCTGGATTCCGGATCGGCCGCTTCGCGCCCGTCCGGAATGACGCAATGAGCCTTAGTGCACCACCTCGAACAAGCCGGCCGCGCCCATGCCGCCGCCGACGCACATGGTCACGACAGCATATTTCGCCTTGCGGCGGCGGCCTTCGATCAGGGCGTGGCCCGTCAGCCGGGCGCCCGACATGCCGTAGGGATGGCCGACCGCGATCGCGCCGCCATTGACGTTGAGCTTCTCCGGATCGATGCCGAGCTTGTCGCGGCAATAGAGCACCTGCACCGCGAAGGCCTCGTTGAGCTCCCAGAGGTCGATGTCCTCGACCTTCAGGCCATGGCGCTTGAGCAGGCGCGGCACGGCGAAGACCGGGCCGATCCCCATCTCGTCGGGCTCGCAGCCGGCGGAGACGAAACCACGGAAGATGCCGAGCGGCGTCAAGCCGCGCTTGGCCGCTTCCTTGTCGCTCATGATGACGGTCGCACTGGCGCCATCGGAAAGCTGGCTGGCGTTGCCGGCGGTGATGGTAAAACCTTCGCCGCGCACCGGCTTCAGGCCGGCAAGGCCTTCGGCCGTGGTGTCGGGCCGCGGACCCTCATCCTGCGACAGCGTCACCTCCTTGAACGAGACCGCGCCGGTCGCCTTGTCGGTCACCGCCATCTGGGTGGTGATCGGCGCCAGCTCGTCCTTGAACTTGCCGCCCTGCTGGGCGGCTGCGGTGCGGCGCTGGCTCTCCAGCGAATATTCGTCCTGTTTCTCGCGCGAGATGTTGTAGCGCTTGGCGACCACTTCGGCGGTGTCGATCATGGGCATGTAGACCTCGCCCTTGATCTTCAGGAGTGCCGGGTCCTGCGCGTGGAACGTATTGATCTTGTCGTTCTGCACCAGGCTGATCGATTCACCACCGCCGCCGACCGCGATCTCGACGCCGTCGAACAGCACCGAGCGCGCGGCAAGCGCAATCGCCTGCAGGCCGGAGGCACATTGCCGGTCGATGGTGGTGCCGGCGACGGTCACCGGAAGGCCGGCGCGGAGCAGCGCCTTGCGCGCGATGTTGCCGCCGGTTGAGCCCTGTTGCAGGGCTGCGCCCATCACGACGTCCTCGATCTCCTTCGGGTCGACCTTGGCGCGGGCGACCGCCTCGCCGATGGCGTGTCCAAGCAGGGTCGCGCCTTCGGTGACGTTGAGTGCGCCGCGATAGGCCTTGCCGATCGGCGTGCGGGCGGTGGAGACGATAACGGCGTCGGTCATGAACGACCTCCTGTTGCGGTTTCTGGTTGTTGTTTCGTTGCGCTGTCCGAAGCGGCCTTCTGCTGACGCAATTCGTGGCGG
Organism: Bradyrhizobium sp. LeoA1Lang; assembly: GCF_055413685.1. Taxonomy (NCBI): domain Bacteria; kingdom Pseudomonadati; phylum Pseudomonadota; class Alphaproteobacteria; order Hyphomicrobiales; family Nitrobacteraceae; genus Bradyrhizobium; species Bradyrhizobium sp. LeoA1Lang. The sequence goes on from NZ_JBVAPG010000020.1 coordinate 44,076, forward strand.
GAAAGTTTTCCGACCGGCGTGCGCGGCAATTCCTCGACGAATTCGAGCGCCGCCGGCAGTTCATGCTTGCCGAGCTTGCCGGTGAGGAAGGCGCGCAGATCGTCGATCGTGAACGACGCCGCTCCGTCGCGCAGCTTGATGAAGGCTTTCGCAGCCTCGCCCCGGTAGTCGTCGGAGATGCCGATCACGATCACTTCCTGCACCGACGGATGCGTATAGATCGCCTGCTCGATCATCTGCGGATAGACGTTGAAGCCGCCGGAGATGATCATGTCCTTCTTGCGGTCGACCAGGTAGAAATAGCCGTCCGCATCCATGTAGCCGATGTCGCCGGTGAGGAAGCGGTCGCCGACAAAGGCTTCCGCGGTTTCCTTCGGCCGGTTCCAGTAGCCCTTGGTGACATTCGGCCCGCGAATCCGGATCTCGCCGACTTCGCCCACGGGCAAGACCTGCTTCGGATCATCCAGCGAGACCACATCGAGCTCGATGCCCGGCAGCATCAGGCCGATCGAGCCGGGCTTGTCCGGCCCTTCCTTCACATGACCGGTCCCCGGGGAACAAGTCTCCGTCATGCCCCAGCCGCTGCGCAGCTTCATGCCGACCCGGCGCTCGAAGATCTTGGCGACTTCCACCGGCAGCGGCGCGCCGCCGGAACCGCAGCTCACCAGCGAGGATAGGTCGCGCTTGTCGAGATCGGGCAGGGCGGCGATCGCGATCCACATCGTGGGCACGCCCGGGAACACAGTGGCGCGCTTCTCCTCGATGTCGCGCATCACGGCCTGGACGTCGAAGCGCTGGTGCAGCGAGATCAGATGGCCGTGCCGGATCGATGACAGCAGCACGACCGTCAGCGCATAGATGTGGAACAGCGGCAGCACGCAGATCACGCGCTCGATCGCGTCGCGCTCCGCGCGGGCCGCCTTGCCCCAGACTTCATAGATCGACACGGCTGCAGTCAGGTTGCCGTGGCTCAGCATCGCGCCCTTCGGCAGGCCGGTGGTGCCGCCGGTATATTGCAGCAGCGCGACGTCGTCGGCGCTGACCTCAGGCCATTTGGCCGGCCTGGTCGCGCCGTCGACGAACTGGCGATAGGTGATGATGGCGGGATTGTCGGGCAACGCGGTCTGGGGTGTGCCGATCTTGCCCCAATGATCGTCCTCGCAGACGATCAGCCGATCGAGCAGGCCCTTGTCGAGGAACTTCAGCGCCGTCGGCAACAGCGCCGAGAGATTGCTGGTGATAAGGATACGCGCGCCGGAATCCGAGAGCTTGTGCGAGAGCGCGATCTCGCCGTCGAGCGGCGAGAGATGTACGACGCGGGCACCCGCCTTCAGCGCGCCGAAGAAGTTGATGGGATGGTCAGGCGTGTTGCCGAGGAACAGCGCCACCGAGGTATCCCTGCCGTAGCCGGCGCGCAGGAACGCGGCAGCCGCGGTTTCGACCAGCGCTTCCAGTTCCGCATAGGCGATCGGCCGGTCGCGGAATTCGATCACCGTCCTCGGGCCGTAGGCTGCGGCGGCGGTCGACAGCAAATCAGGCAATGTGCCGCGCGCGATCGGGTCGTCCCAACGCACGCCCTTCGGATAAAACTGTTCGCCGGGATGGGTCATGATGCTCCAGCCAGATACGCCGTCATTCCGGGGCGCGACGAAGTCGCGAACCCGGAATCTCGAGGTTCCGGGTTCGCGCTGCGCGCGCCCCGGAACGACAACGAGTGAGCACACGGCCCATCAAGCCGCCTTCGACGCCGCGGCGAGCGAAGCAAACGTCTTGCCTTCGTCGGCGAGGCGCTTGAGCAGCGGCGCCGGCTCGAGCGAGGGATCGTTGGTCTCCTTGGCATAGAAGGCGAGGCGATCGGCGATGTGCTTCAGGCCCACCGTGTCGGCCCAGAACATCGGGCCGCCGCGGTAGATCGGCCAGCCATAGCCATAGAGCCAGACCACGTCGATGTCGGAAGGCCGCGCCGCGATGCCCTCCTCCAGGATGCGCGCACCCTCGTTGATCATCGGGTACATCATGCGCTCGAGGATCTCGTCGTCGCTGACGACGCGCTTCTTGCGGCCGAGGCGCGCGAGCGTCTCGTCAATCAGCTTCTCGACTTCCGGATCGGGCAGTGCCGCGCGCGAGCCGGCTTCATATTTGTAATAGCCCTTGCCGGTCTTCTGGCCGAAGCGGCCGGCCTCGCACAGCGCGTCCGCGATCTCCGACTTGATGCCGCGGTCCTTGCGCGAGCGCCAGCCGATGTCGAGGCCGGCGAGGTCGCCCATCGCGAACGGGCCCATCGGCATGCCGAACTTGGTCACCACGGCATCGACCTGCTGCGGGAGCGCGCCCTCGAACAACAGCTTTTCGGCCTGCTTGCCGCGCTGGGCCAGCATGCGGTTGCCGACGAAGCCATCGCAGACGCCGACCACCGCCGGCACTTTTGCAATTTTGCGCGCGATCGAGACTGCCGTCACCAGCGCATCGGGCGCAGTCTTCTCCGCGCGCACGATCTCGCACAGCTTCATAACGTTCGCGGGCGAGAAGAAGTGCATGCCGAGCACGTCCTGCGGCCGTTTCGTCTCCTTCGCGATGTCGTCGATGTTCAGGTAGGACGTGTTGGAGGCGAGCACGGCGCCCGGCTTGGCATATTGATCGAGCTTGCCGAACACTTCCTTCTTGACCGCCATGGTCTCGAACACCGCCTCGATGACGAGGTCGGCGTCCTTGACATTCTCGAGGCCGACCACGCCGGTGATGAGCGCCATCCGCTTGGCGGGCGCATCTGCTGGGATACCACCACGGGCCGCTGTCGCCTCATAGTTCTTCTGCATCACGCCCAGGCCGCGCTTGAGCTGCTCCTCGCTGGTCTCGATCAGCGTCACAGGAATGCCGGCATTGGCAAACGACATCGCGATGCCGCCGCCCATGGTGCCGGCGCCGATGATCGCGACACGCTCGACCGGCCGCGACTTCGTGCCATCTGGTACACCAGCGATCTTCGCGGCTTCGCGTTCGGCAAAGAAGGCATAGCGCTGCGCCTTGGACTGGTCGCTGGCGACCAGCTTCAGGAAGGTCTCGCGCTCCTTCTTCAGGCCTTCATCGAACGGAAGGTCGATCGCAGCACCGACCGCGTCGGCGGCGGCGAACGGCGCTTCCAGACCGCGTGCGCGCTTGGTCATCGCGGCGACGGCATTGGTGAAGATCGAGCGGTCGGCTTTCGCCGCAGCGAGCTTGGAGTCGTCGTCGCGCAACTTGCGCAATGGGCGCTTCTCCGCCAGCAGCTTGCGCGCGAAAGCTTCGCCGCCGGCGGCCGGTCCCTCGACGATCTCTTCGATCAACCCGCTCTTGAGCGCTTCCGCGGCGCCGATCGGATCACCGCCGACGATCATCTTGACCGCAAGTTCCGGTCCGACCGCGCGCGGCAGCCGCTGGGTGCCGCCCGCGCCGGGTAGCAGGCCAAGCTTGACTTCGGGCAGGCCGAGCCGGGCGTCCTTGGTCGCCACGCGATAGTGGCATGCCAGAGCAACCTCGAGGCCGCCGCCGAGCGCGGTGCCGTGGATCGCGGCAACGATCGGCTTCGGTGAATTCTCCATCACCTCCAGCACCTCGTTGAGGCCGGGCGGCTTCGGCGGCTTGCCGAATTCGGTGATGTCGGCGCCGGCGATGAAGGTGCGGCCGGCGCAGGTCAGCACGATCGCCTTCACTTCGGCATCGGCAATCGCGCTCTTGATGCATTCCAGGATGCCGCCGCGTACCGCGGCACTCAGCGCATTGACCGGAGGATTGTTAACCGTGACGATGCCAATGTCGTCATGCCGCTCGAGTTTTACGACTTCGCTCACGAGACTCTCCTTGGATGCTGTGTTCTTTTGCAGTGTGTTCTTTTGCAAGGCGTTCTTGCAGTTCTTGCGTTTAGTGGCTAATTTCGCACTGCGAAATTAAATTCCACATCTTGACAGGGAGGGTTATTTTGAAGCACGTCCCTTGTCAACGAGATCGACAAAGTGACAGGGAATGAAGCGTTCAGGAAAGAAGGCGGCGACCGATCGCAATTTTGTGGTCGCGCTTTCCCGTGGATTGGAAGTCCTGCGCGCATTCCGTCCCAATGACGGGCTTCTCGGCAATCAGGAGATTGCGGCCCGCACCAATTTGCCGAAGCCAACCATTTCACGGTTGACCTACACGTTGACCAAGCTCGGTTACCTTACACCCGTCCCGCGTTTCGAGAAGTACCAGCTCGCGCCCTCTGCCATGGCGCTGGGTTATGCCGCGCTTGCCAATCTCGGCGTCCGGCATTTGTCCGAGCCCTATCGCGAGGACGTGATGCGCGCGACCGGCGGTGCGGTTGCGGTGGGCGGGCGCGACCGGCTTAGCATGATCTATTTCGGACAGAGTCGGAATGGACTGACGCTCGGCGTTCAGCTCGATGTCGGTTCGCGGATACCAATAGCGACCACCGCGATGGGACGCGCCTATATCTGGGCGCTGCCGGACGATGAGCGTGCCGCTTTGCTGCGCGAGCTTCGCGACCACTACGGCAGCCGCTGGCCAAAGATACGCGACGGCATCGAGCGCTCGGGCGAATTGGTAGCGAAGCGCGGTTTTGCAATTTCTGCTGGCGAATGGCAGGACGATGTTCACGCCGTCGGCGTCGCATTGCAGCTTAATGACGGAACCGGTCCGTATGCGTTCAATTGCGGCGCGCCGGCATTCCGCTTTACGGAAGACCGGTTGCTCGACGATATTGGACCTCGCCTTGTCGCGATGGTAAGGAACATCGAGCAGGCGCTTGGTGGGGTAGCGCCGCAATCCAGAAAAGCTGAAAGCAAAAAGTCGAGATCAGGAGGGAAAGTTGCACGTGTGGCCGAGGGCATCTGACAGCCTTCTTCATCGCCGGCGCGATCATTCGCGCGGCGCTCTCCGCCCTCTCAAGCGGGCGGGCGAGACGAGATGACGCAGGCACAACTCGCGCAGGGTCATGCGCCACTGCTCGCGGTTCGCGACGTCAGCGTCGTGTTCGGCGGCATCGTCGCGTTGAACGGCGTCTCCTTCGACATGCATCAGGGCCAGATCCTGGGACTGATCGGACCGAACGGCGCCGGCAAGACGACGCTCTTCAATTGCCTCTCACGGCTCTATCAGCCGAGCTCCGGCGACATCCTGATGGAAGGCGCGAGCATCCTTAGCCGCCCACCGCACAAGATCGCCGAGATCGGCATCGGTCGTACGTTCCAGAACGTCGCGCTGTTTCCCAATCTCTCGGTGCTCGACAATGTTCGCGTCGGGACGCACGCGCGCACCTCCAGCGACATCATCAGCGACTCGCTCAAGCTCGCCTGGATCAGGCGCACCGAGGCTTCGGTCAACAAGAAGGTGCACGATATCCTGGCCTATCTCGACCTCGAAGACGTCGCGCACAGCATCGTTTCGGGCCTGCCGTTCGGCACCCAGAAGCGCGTCGAACTGGCCCGCGCGCTCGCGGCCGATCCGAAGATCCTTTTGCTGGACGAGCCGGCCGGCGGCCTCAACCATGAAGAGGTCTATGTGCTCGGCGACCTCGTCCGCAAGATCCGCGACGAGCGCAAGATCACCGTGCTCCTGGTCGAGCACCACATGGGCATGGTGATGTCGACCGCCGACCATGTCGTCGCGCTCAATTTCGGCCGCAAGCTCGCGGAGGGAACCCCTAGCCAGGTCCAGGCCGACCCCGACGTCATCAAGGCCTATCTCGGGAGCAAGGACCAATGACGACGATGCTCAACGTCAAGGATCTGCGCGCCTATTACGGCCAGGTCCAGGCGCTTCACGGCCTCAGCTTTTCCCTGAACGAAGGCTCGCTCACCACGCTGCTCGGGGCCAACGGCGCCGGCAAGACCACCACGCTGCGGGCGATCTGCAACATGGTGCGCTCGACCGGCGCGGTCGAATTCGAGGGCAAGCCGATCGGCAATCGTTCGACCGAGAACGTGGTCCGCCTCGGCATCGCCCATGTGCCGCAGGGCCGCGGCACCTTCACCAACATGACGGTGGAGGAGAATCTGCAGCTCGGCGCCATCACGCGCGGCGACAAGAAGAACATCGTCGCCGACATCGAGCGCATGTACGACCACTTCCCGGTGCTCAAGCAGCGCTATACGCAACAGGCCGGCACGCTGTCGGGCGGCGAGCAGCAGATGCTCGCGGTCGCGCGCGCGCTGATGCTGCGGCCGCGGCTGATGCTGCTGGATGAGCCGTCGTTCGGCCTGGCGCCGCTGGTGGTGCGCGACCTGTTCCGCATCCTCGGCAAGATCAACCGCGAGGACAAGGTCACCATCCTGGTGGTCGAGCAGAACGCGCAGCTCGCGCTCGAGCTCGCCGATCAGGCCTATGTGATCGAAACCGGACGCATCGTGATGTCCGGCAACGCCAAGGACGTCGCCAACAACGAAGACGTCCGTAAATCCTATCTGGGCTACTGAGGGAGCGAGGACCATGGAGCTTTTTGCCAACCAAGTCCTGGCCGGCATCGCCACGGGCGCGATCTACGCCTGCATGGCGCTCGCCGTCGTGATGATCTACCAGGCGATCGACCATCTCAATTTCGCGCAAGGCGAAATGGCGATGTTCTCGACTTTCATGTCCTGGCAGATGATGCAATGGGGCGTGCCCTATTGGGGGGCGTTCATCCTCACCGTCATCCTTTCCTTCGCCGGTGGCATCCTGATCGAGCGGCTGTTGTTCAAGCCCTTGGCGAAGGCGCCGGTCTTGACCAACGTCGCCGGCTTCATCGCGCTGTTTGCGATCGTCAACTCGGTCGCGGGCCTGATCTGGGATTTCACCATCAAGCAATATCCGACGCCGTTCGGCTCCTCGCCGTTCCTCGGCAGCCAGCTTATCTCGACCCACCAGGCCGGCATGGTCGGCGTCACCCTGCTGCTGCTCGCCGGGCTCTATTTCTTCTTCCAGTTCACCCGCATTGGCCTTGCGATGCGGGCGGCTGCCTCGCTGCCTGAATCGGCGCGGCTGGTCGGCATCAACACGAGCTGGATGATCGCGCTCGGCTGGGGCATGGCCTCCGCCATCGGCGCCATCGCCGGCATGCTGATTGCGCCGGTGGTGTTCCTGGAGCCGAACATGATGGGTGGCGTCCTGATCTACGGCTTCGCCTCCGCGGTGCTCGGCGGCCTTAGCTCGCCGCTCGGCGCCGTGATCGGCGGCTTCCTGGTCGGCGTGTTCGAGAACCTTGCCGGCACCTACATTCCAGGCGTCGGCAACGAGCTCAAGCTGCCGATCGCGCTTGCGCTGATCATCACCGTGTTGGTCGTCAAACCGGCCGGGCTGTTTGGCCGGCCCATCGTGAAGCGAGTCTGATCATGAGCGCGGCTGAAGAAGTTGTAACCGAAGCCCCGGCCGTCGAGGCGGTTCCGAAGCGTGCCATGACGCTCGGCTACGGCACCTCGCTGGTGGTGCTGGCGGCCCTGATCCTGACGCCCTTGTTCGTCAAGAACTTCGTCATCTTCCAGATGACGATGCTCCTGATCTACGCCCTCGCGGTGCTGGCGCTCAACATCCTGACCGGCGGCAGCGGGCAGTTCTCGCTCGGCCAGAGCGCGTTCTATGCCATCGGCGCCTATGTCACGGCGATCCTGATGGAGCACTTCAACGTCAACTACGCGCTGACCCTGCCGGTCGCGGGCGTCGTCTGCTTCGGTGCGGGTTTCCTGTTCGGCCAGCCGGCGCTGCGGCTGTCTGGCATCTACCTCGCGCTCGCGACCTTTGCTCTGGCGCTCGCCATGCCGCAGCTCCTCAAGCTCGGCTTCCTCGAGCACTGGACCGGCGGCGTGCAGGGCCTTGTGGTGACCAAGCCGGATGCGCCATTCGGCCTGCCGTTGTCACAGGACATGTGGCTCTATTACTTCACACTGGCGGTCTCGATCGGGATCTATGTCGCCTCGGTGAACCTGTTGCGCTCGCGCTCGGGCCGCGCCCTCATGTCGATCCGCGACAACGAGATCGCGGCCTCCGCCATGGGCGTTAACGTCGCGCTGTACAAGACACTGGCATTCGGCGTGAGTGCCGGGATCACCGGCATCGCCGGCGGCCTCGGCGCGATCGCGGTGCAGTTCGTGGCGCCTGACGGCTACACCATCACGCTCGCGATCTCGCTGTTCGTCGGCATGGTGGTCGGCGGCGTCGGCTGGCTGCCGGGTTCGATCGTCGGCTCCGCGTTCATCATCTTCGTGCCGAATATTGCGGAAGGCATTTCCAAGGGTCTCTCCGGCGCCGTGTTCGGCGTGCTCCTGTTCCTCGTCATCTACCTGGTGCCGCATGGCGCCCGGCAGGTCGCCCTCATTGCCCAGCAACTGGCGGCGAAACTCAAGAAGAACTGAAGAACCAAGAAAAGAGACTTTAGGAGAGACAATGCCCTTCAAACCACGGACCGCCGTGCTTTCGGCGGCGGTCATCGCTTTTGCTGCCGCTTCCGGCAGTGCCTTCGCCCAGAAGACATACGATACCGGCGCCTCCGACACCGAGATCAAGATCGGAAACATCATCCCTTATAGCGGACCTGCGTCCGCCTACGGCTCGATCGGCAAGACTGAGGCCGCCTATTTCCGGATGATCAACGATCAGGGCGGCATCAACGGCCGCAAGGTCAATTTCATCACCTATGATGACGCCTACTCGCCGCCGAAGGCGGTCGAGCAGGTGCGCAAGCTGGTCGAGAGCGACGAAGTCCTTGTTGTCTTCAATCCGCTCGGCACGCCCTCGAACACCGCGATCCAGAAATACCTCAACTCCAAGAAGATCCCGCAACTGTTCGTCGCCACCGGCGCGACCAAGTGGAACGACCCGAAGAACTTCCCTTGGACCATAGGCTGGCAGCCGAGCTACCAGAGCGAAGCGCAGATCTACGCAAAATGGCTGATGAAGGAGAAGCCGGACGCCAAGGTCGCGATCCTCTACCAGAACGACGATTTCGGTAAGGATTACCTCAAGGGCACCAAGGACGGCCTCGGCGCCAAGGGTGCCTCGATGATCATCCTCGAGGAGAGCTACGAGATCTCCGAGCCGACGATCGATTCCCACATCGTCAAGATCAAGGCCGCCAATCCGGACGTGCTGCTGATCTACGCCACGCCGAAATTCGCCGCCCAGACCATCAAGAAGACCGCCGAGCTCGGCTGGAAGCCGTTGCAGATCGTCACCAACGTCTCAATCTCGGTCGGCAGCGTGATGCAGCCGGCGGGATTTGAGAACGCCCAGGGCGTGTTCTCGGCGGCCTACGCCAAGGACGGCAGCGACCCGCAATGGAACAACGATCCCGGCATGAAAAAGTGGAATGAATTCCTCGACAAGTACATGCCGGGTGCCGACAAGACCGAGAGCGGTTTGGTTTACGGCTACGGCGCTGCACAAACCCTGGCGAAGGTGCTGGAGATGTGCGGCGACGATCTCACCCGGGCCAACGTGATGAAACGGGCCGCCAGCCTGAAGGATTTTACGCCTGACACGCTGCTGCCCGGCGTCAAGATCAACACCAGCGCCACCGACTTTGCCCCGATCAGCCAGCTTCAGATGATGCGCTTCAAGGGACAGAAATGGGAACTGTTCGGCGAAATCATCAGCGGCGACGTCCCCGCCGACTAAGGTTGCAGTGCAAGAGACCAGCGCAAAGCCCCGCGGCGCAAGCCGTGGGGCTTTTTGTTGACGGACGGTGCGAGAACCGCATTCAATGCCCGCCGTGGGGGTTCCAAGAAACGCATCCACCAGAGCATGATCCGGAAAAGTGGGAACCGGTTTTCCGAAAAGATCATGCTCAAACAAAGAGATGAGATCATGATCCGATTCCGTCTAATCGGATCATGATCTCGAGGATGAAGGAAACGAATGACTGCCGTGCCTTTGCGATTGACTGCCCTTTCAGCCGTGCTCGCCCTGATCATCGCCACCACCGGCGGTGCGCTCGCCCAGAAGAAGTACGATACCGGCGCCAGCGACACCGAGATCAGAATAGGCAACATCATGCCCTATAGCGGACCGGCTTCCGGCTATGGCGTGATCGGCAAGACCGAGGCTGCCTATTTCAACAAGGTCAACGCCGAGGGCGGCATCAACGGTCGCAAGATCGTTTTTCTCAGCTACGACGACGGCTACAACCCGTCGAAGACGGTGGAGCAGGCGCGCAAGCTCGTGGAGAGCGATAAAGTGCTTCTGATCTTCAACTCGCTCGGCACGGTCACCAACCTCGCGATCCAGAAATACATGAACGGCAAGGGAGTGCCGCAGCTCTTCGTCGCCTCCGGCGCCAGCAAGTGGGACCAGCCAAAAGAGTTTCCGTGGACCATGGGCTGGCAGCCGAACTACCAGAGCGAGGCGCGCATCTATGCCAAATACATCATGAAAGAGAGGCCGGACGCCAAGGTCGGCGTGCTCTATCAGAACGACGATTTCGGCAAGGACTACCTCAGGGGCTTGAGGGACGGATTCGGCGAGAAGGCGGCGATGATCGTCGCCGAAGAGAGCTACGAGACGTCAGAGCCGTCGATGGAGAGCCACATCGTCAAGCTGAAGGCCGCCGGCGTCGACGTCTTCATCAACGTCGCCATGCCGAAATTCGCAGCTCAGGCGATGAAGAACGTCGCGGAACTCAACTGGAAGCCGGTGCAGATCGTGTCCAATGTCTCCGCTTCCGTCGGCGGTGCGATGAAGCCGGCCGGCTTTGAGAATGTGCAGGGCGTCCTGTCGGCGGCCTATGCCAAGGATGGCGCCGACCCGCAATGGGACAACGATCCCGGCATGAAGCGATTCTTTGCGTTCCTTCAGGAATATTATCCGGAAGCCGATCGGCGCGACGACGCGGCGGTCTATGGCTATGGCGCGGCGCAAACCATGGTGAAGGTGCTGCAGATGTGCGGCGACGATCTCACCCGTGCCAACATCATGAAGCAGGCCGCGAGCCTGAGGGAGTTTGCGCCCGACACGCTGCTGCCCGGCATCACCATCAACACATCGCCGACCGACTTCGCGCCCATCAAGCAACTGCAGATGATGCGCTTCAAGGGAGACAAGTGGGAGTTGTTCGGCCGCATCATGAGCGGCGCGCTCGGGCATTGAGGGAGCCGCGGCGGCATCCGCCGTTTGCAGCCCCCGCGATTCCATCGCGGGGGCTTTTTGTTGCCGGGACCAGGTGGAAGGTATTCAATGCCGGCAGGAGCCGGAAAGTGCTCCCAATCCAAAAAACATGACACGTCCACCATGATCCCAAGGAGATCCCAATGTCTGCCATCCATTTGCGGCTGGGGGCCTTTGCGGCCGCCGTCGCATTGCTGGCCGTGAGCAGCGGCCACGCGCTTGCCCAGAAGGCATACGACGTCGGCGCCACCGACACCGAGATCAAGATCGGCAACATCATGCCCTACAGCGGACCGGCCTCCGCTTATGGCGTGATCGGCAAGACGGAGGCGGCCTATTTCAACAAGATCAATGCCGAGGGCGGCATCAACGGCCGCAAGATCAACTTCATCTCCTATGACGACGCCTACTCTCCGCCGAAGACGGTGGAGCAGGCGCGCAAGCTGGTCGAGAGCGACGAGGTGCTCTTCATCTTTAATTCGCTCGGCACGCCGCCGAACTCGGCGATCCAGAAATACATGAACCAGAAGAAGGTGCCGCAGCTCTTCGTCGCCACCGGCGCCACCAAGTGGAACGATCCGAAAGATTTCCCCTGGACCATGGGCTGGCAGCCCAATTACCAGAGCGAGTCGATCATCTACGCCAGGTACATCCTGAAGAACCATCCGAACGCCAGGATCGCGGTGCTCTACCAGAACGATGATTACGGCAAGGACTACCTGAAAGGCTTCAGGGACGGCCTCGGCAGCAAGGCGGCTTCGATGATCGTGATCGAGGAAAGCTACGAAGTCTCCGAACCCTCCATCGACTCCCACATCGTCAAGCTCTGGTCGTCCGGGGCCGATGTGTTCTTCGACATCACCACGCCGAAATTCGCGGCGCAGGCGATCAAGAAGAACGCCGAGATCGGCTGGAAGCCGTTGCACTTCCTCAACAACGTCTCGTCCTCCGTAGGCAGCGTGCTCAAGCCGGCCGGCTTCGAGAACGCACAGGATATCATCTCGTCGAACTACCTGAAGGATCCGACCGATCCGCAATGGAAGAACGATCCCGGCATGATCGCCTGGAACGAATTCCTCGATAAATACTATCCTGAGGCCAATCGCTCCGACCTCTCGGTGATGTACGGCTACACGGTCGCGCAAGGCATGGTGCATGTGCTGAAGGCCTGCGGCGACAACCTGACCCACGAGAACATCATGAAGCAGGCCGCCAGCATCCGCGACCTCGAGCTCGACGGGCTGTTGCCCGGCATCAAGGTGAATACGTCGCGGACCGATTTCGCGCCGCTGTCGCAACTGCAGCTCATGCAATTCAAGGGCGACACCTGGGAGCGCTTCGGCGACATCCTGAGCGGCGACGTCGGCGGCTGATCCTGATGTCATTTGCTTGAATCAGTCAGTCCGCGAGTTCATTCACCTCTCCCGCTTGCGGGGGAGGTCGCTGCGCCCTTGCGCAGCGGGTGGGGCTCTCTCCCCACGAAGAGTCCCATCGCGGAGACAGCCTCACCCCAACCCTCTCGCGCAGGCGGGAGAGGGAGCGCAGTGTTCGTCGCGGACGCAGTTCGACCCGATCTCATCGTGCTGCTGCGGCTTGCGTGTACGTGACTACTAAAGATGCAGCCCCTGCGGCTTTGCCGCAGGGGCTTTTTGTTGAGGCAATGTCGGCAAAATGGTAAGCCATAGGGCTAACACCAAGAGCTTTCGGATCAAGAAAGCCATGACACAGCATCAATGTCATCCAAAAGGGAGAGAGACGGAATGTCCGTTATCAAGAAACTTGCGATTCTTTCGGCAGCATTCGGCTTGTTCGCGGCCACTGCCGGCACTGCGTCGGCACAGAAGAAATACGACCCCGGCGCGTCGGATACCGAGATCAAGGTCGGCAACATCATGCCCTACAGCGGACCGGCCTCCGCCTATGGCGTGATCGGACGCACCGAGGCCGCCTACTTCAAGAAGATCAACGACGCCGGCGGCATCAACGGCCGCAAGATCAATTTCGTCTCCTATGACGACGCCTATTCTCCGCCGAAGACGGTTGAGCAGGCGCGCAAGCTGGTCGAAAGCGATGAGGTGCTGTTCATCTTCAATTCGCTCGGCACGCCGCCGAACACCGCGATCCAGAAATACATGAACTCGAAGAAGGTGCCGCAGCTCTTCGTCGCCACCGGCGCCACCAAGTGGAACGATCCGCAGAACTTTCCGTGGACCATGGGCTGGCAGCCCAGCTACCAGAGCGAAACCCAGATCTACGCCAAGTACATCCTCAAGAACTACCCGAACGCCAAGATCGCGGTGCTCTACCAGAACGACGATTACGGCAAGGACTATCTGAAAGGCTTGAAGGACGGGCTCGGCTCCAAGGCCTCCACCATGATCGTTGCCGAAGAAAGCTACGAGACCTCCGAGCCGACCATCGATTCCCATATGGTCAAGCTCAAGGCCACCGGCGCCGACATCTTCATCAATATCACCACGCCGAAATTTGCCGCGCAGGCGATCAAGAAGAACGCCGAGATCGGCTGGAAGCCGCTGCACTTCCTCAACAACGTCTCGGCTTCCGTCGGCAGCGTGCTCAAGCCGGCCGGCTTCGAGAACGCCCAGGACATCATCTCCGCCGCCTACCTCAAGGACGCCTCCGACAAGCAGTGGGACAACGATCCCGGCATGAAGGAATTCTATGCCTTCATGGCCAAGGATTTTCCGGAAGGCGACAAGCTCGATGGCGGTACCGTGGTCGGCTACGGCGTGGCGCAGACGCTGGTTCAGGTGCTGAAGCTGTGTGGCGACAACCTGACGCGCGAGAACGTCATGAAGCAGGCGGCGAGCCTGAAGGATTTCCGTACCGAAGTCCTGCTGCCCGGCATCAAGATCAACACCGGAGCAAACGACTTTGCTCCGATCAGCTCGCTTCAGCTCATGAAGTTCAAGGGCGACAAGTGGGAGCTGTTCGGCGACGTCATCAGCGCTGACGTCGGCGGTTGAAAGCCTCCTGCGGTTACCCAAGGTTAAGCACGCAAAGCTCCTGCGACACATTCGCAGGGGCTTTTTGTTGCCAACATGATTTTCCGCGCTATCAATGCGATGCACCAGAATGGGAGCTTCTGCTCCGAAGGAGTCCTATGCCTATGTCGACCCGACGCCGCCTTGCAACCGCATTCCTCGGCTTTGCCGTAGCCGCCACGACTGGCTCTGCCGCACTCGCGCAGAAGCAATATGACACCGGTGCGACGGACACCGAGATCAAGATCGGCAACATCGTGCCCTATAGCGGGCCGGCTTCCGCTTACGGTAGCGTCGGCAAGGCGATGGCTGCGCTGTTCAAGAAGGTCAACGACGAGGGCGGCATCAACGGCCGCAAGATCAACTTCATCTCCTATGACGATGCCTATAGCCCGCCGAAGACGGTTGAGCAGGCACGCAAGCTGGTCGAAAGCGACGAGGTTCTGCTGGTGGTCGGCACGCTAGGCACCGCGCCCAACACCGCGATCCAGAAATACCTCAACAGCAAGAAGGTGCCGCAGCTTTTCGTCGCCACCGGCGCGACCAAGTGGAACGAGCCGAAGACCTTTCCTTGGACCATGGGCTGGCTGCCGAGCTACCAGAGCGAAGCGCGCATCTACGCGAAATACCTGACGAAGGAGAAGCCAGGCGCCAAGGTGGCCGTGCTCTACCAGAATGACGATATGGGCAAAGACTATCTGAAGGGCCTGAAGGATGGATTCGGCGCAGACGCCTCGCGCATCGTCGTGGAGGAGAGCTACGAGGTCTCGGAACCGACCATCGATTCGCACGTGGTGAAAATCAAAGCGGCCAATCCGGACGTTCTGGTGCTTTACACCACGCCGAAGTTCGGCGCGCAGGCGATCAAGAAGCTCGGCGAGATGAACTGGAAGCCGCTCACGATCGTCTCCAACGTCAGCGCCTCGACCGCGGCCGTGATGAAGCCGGCGGGAGTCGAGAACTCGCAGGGCGTGATCTCGGCGACCTATGCCAAGGACGTCAGCGATCCCCAGTGGGCAGGCGATGCCGGCATCAAGGCGTTCGACGATCTGCTTGCGAAATATCTTCCCGAGATGAACCGCATCGACTCTTCGGCGATGACCGGTTACAACATAGCGACTACCATGGTAGAGGTGCTGCGTCGCTGCGGCGATAACCTGACCCGGGAGAACGTCATGAAGCAGGCGCAAAGCCTGAAGCAATTCGCACAAGGCGGACTGTTACCGGGCGTGACGTTGACCACGAGTGCGACTGATTACATGCCGATCGAGCAGTTGCAGTTGATGCAGTTCAAGGGTGAACGCTGGCAGTTGTTCGGCGAAGTCCTCAGCGGCGAGGTCTCCGGCAACTGATGACGGACCGACGCCCTCTCCTGCGCGCGATCTTCGATGCGGCGGTAGCTGCCGCCCATCCGGATGTCGTGCTGGCGCCGCACCTGCGTCCGGTGCCGAAGGGGAGGGTGATCGTGCTTGCCGCGGGCAAGGGCGCCGCCGCCATGGCGGCGGCGGCCGAACGACACTATCTCGACGCGCTCGAGCTCGATCCGGCGCTCCTGACAGGGATCGCGACCACCCGTCACGGCCATGGCGTGCCGACCCGCCGGATCAGCGTGATCGAGGCCGGCCATCCCGTACCTGACGAGGCCGGGCTGAAAGCCGCCGACGACACGCTGCGGCTGGCGGCGACGGCGACCGCGGATGATCTCTTGCTGGTGTTGATCTCCGGCGGCGGCTCCGCCAACTGGATCGCGCCGGCGGACGGCGTCAGTTTTGCGCAGAAGCAGCAGGTGAACCGGGCGCTGCTCCGCTCGGGCGCGCCGATCGGCGAGATGAACATCGTGCGGAAACATCTGTCGCGCATCAAGGGCGGCCGCCTGGCGCGGGCCGGCCAGCGCGCCGAGATCGTGACGCTCGCGATTTCCGACGTGCCGCATGACGATCCTTCTGCGATCGCATCCGGCCCCACGGTCCCCGATCCGACCACGCTTGCGGATGCACGCGCCATCGTCGCCAAATACAATCTTGCCGTCGACGACGCGGTTCGCCGCGCGCTCGACGATCCCGGCAACGAAAGCTGCAAGCCGGGCGATCCGGCCTTTGCGCGCGCGACGTTCGCGTTGATCGCGAAGCCGAAGGCATCGATCGAAGCCGCGGTTAAGGTCGCGCGCGAAGCCGGCTATGCGACCATCGATCTCGGCGCTGATCTCGAAGGCGAAGCGCGCGACGTCGCCGCCGCGCACGCGCAGCTTGCGCTAGCGGCCCGCAGCGAGGGCAGGCGCGTCGCTATCCTATCCGGCGGCGAACTCACCGTGACCGTGCGCGGCAATGGCCGCGGCGGCCCCAACCAGGAATACGCGCTCGCGCTCGCCGATCTGCTCAGGGGCATGACCGATGTCTCGGCGCTTGCCGCGGACACCGACGGCGCCGACGGCGGCGCCGGCAGCGCCAGCGACCCGGCCGGCGCCGTCATCGACCACTCTACGTTCGCGAAGATGAAATCGCAGGGCCTCGATCCCAGGGCCTATCTCGAGAATAACGACGCCAGCGGCTTCTTCGCCCAAACCGGCGATCTGCTCCTGACCGGCCCGACCCTGACCAACGTCAACGACGTCCGCGTCATCCTGGTGGACTGAGGCTCGCTGCTGTTGTTCTCGCCGTAAGCACCGGTGTCATTCCGGGGCGCGCGGAGCGCGAGCTATGATGTGCAATTGCACATCAGAGAATCCATCGGGCCGCAGACACAGGTGGAAAAATGGATTCCGGGCTCATCGCTGCGCGATGCCCCGGAATGACGTGGATAGAGCGGCGCATTCCAACCTATCCCCTCACCCTGAGGAGACCGCGCAGCGGTCGTCTCGAAGGGCGAGGCCACCGGCGGGGCCTCATCCTTCGAGACGCGGCCAAACGGCCGCTCCTCAAGATGAGGGTCTGCAGAATCGTAGGATGGGTAGAGCGGAGCGAAACCGATCATTGGCGCGGCATGCTCCATCGCGATGGGTTTCGCTGCGCTCTACCCATCCTACGGCAACTCCGCCCTCAAAACTCGCGCGCGATCTTCGCCAGCATCTCCAGCAGCGCCGCGTGGTTCTCAGGTCCGAGCAATTCGATCAGCCGCGCCTCGTGCTTGTTGGCGACGAGCTTCTTGGCGCGTGCCAGCACCGCGCGGCCCTTGTCGGTGAGCACGAGAATGTGCGAGCGGCGGTCGCTTGCCGAGCGCATGCGCGCGCAGAGTTCGCGGCTCTCCAGGGCGTCGAGCATCGCCACGAAATTCGGCCGCAAAATGCCGAGCGTACTTGCGATCTCGGTCTGGTTGCGGCCGGGATTCTGGTCGAGCAGCAAGAGCACCGAGAATTGTGCCGGCGTGAGTTGCAAGGGCGCGACGCAGCGCAGAAAATCCTCGAACACCCTGAGCTGCGCACGCTTCAGCGAATAGCCCAACAGCCCCGACAGTTCTCCGAGGTGGAGCAGGCCGTCGTCGCTCGAAGCGTCAAGATCCTGCCCGGCGACGGGGCGGGATACCTTGACGGTATCGGCGGCGGTCTTGGGAACAGTCATCGCTCGAGGCTCGCAATCCCGGTAGTCGGGCTCTTGAGATTATATTCGATAATTGTTATTAGTTATATCAAACGTCGGCAGCTTTCAACAGCCGACACCGGACGATCGAACGCTGCGACGCGTCGATCGGCCCGCCGCGTGAGGGGGAGCGCTCGGCCTTGAACACGACGATCATGCTGTTCCTGCTGCAGGACGGCATCACCAACGGCGCCATCTACGCATTGCTGGGGCTGGCTCTGGTCCTGGTGTTCGCGGTCACGCGCGTGATCCTGATTCCGCAGGGCGAGTTCGTCACCTACGGCGCGCTGAGCTATGCCATGCTGGCGATCGGGCAGGTGCCGGGCACCGCGAAGCTCGCGGTCGCGATGGGACTGGTGGCATTCGGGCTCGATTTGTTCATTGCGCGGAAGTCGCTGCATGCACGCCTGATCGCACGCGCCGTCGCGGTCGACATCGTCTTTCCGTTGGCCGTCTGCCTGCTCACCTATGCGCTCGCCGGGCCGAAGACGCCGATCGCCGCGAACATCGCGCTTGCGCTCTTGATCGTGGCCGCGATCGGGTTGTTCCTCTACCGCATCGCGTTCCAGCCGATCGCGCATACGTCCGTGCTGGTGCTGTTGATCGCCTCCGTCGGCTGCCATCTCGCGCTGCAGGGTCTGGGTCTCGTGTTCTTCGGCGCCGAAGGCCTGCGCGGACCGGCGCTCTCCAACGTCGCGCTGACTGCGGGCTCGCTCCGCTTCACCGGCCAGAGCCTTGCGGTCTACGGCCTCACCATTGCGTTCATCGTCGCGCTCTGGCTGTTCTTCGGCTACTCGCTGACCGGCAAGGCACTGCGCGCCACTGCCGTCAATCGCCTCGGCGCCCGCCTCGTCGGCATCCGCACCACGCTGTCCGGCCAGATCGCCTTCCTGCTGGCGTCGCTGATCGGTGCGATCTCGGGGATCCTGATCGTGCCGATCACGACGCTCTATTACGACACCGGCTTCCTGATCGGCCTCAAAGGCTTCATCGCGGCGATCATCGGCGGTCTCGTCAGCTATCCCCTGACGGCCGTCGCCGCCATTCTGGTCGGTGTCGTCGAGGCGTTCTCCTCGTTCTATGCCAGCAACTTCAAGGAAGTCATCGTCTTCACGCTGATCCTCCCCGTCCTGGTGCTGCGTTCGCTCGCGGCGCCCGCGGTCGAAGAAGAGAAGGATTGAGCGCGATGACGCAGCGATTGCCTCTCGTCATCTTCGCCCTCGTGATGGCGCTGATCCCGCTGGCGCCCGGCATCCCGCCATTCTGGATCGTGCTGCTCGACAATATCGGCCTCGCCGCGCTGGTGGCGATGGGATTGGTGCTGCTGACCGGCGTCGGCGGCCTCACTTCGTTCGGGCAGGCGGCGTTCTGCGGTTTCGGCGCCTACACCACGGCGGTGCTGACGACCGCTTATGGCGTGTCGCCATGGCTGACGCTGCCGCTCTCGCTCCTGGTCAGCGGCATCGCCGCGGTGCTGCTCGGCATCGTGACGGTGCGGCTGTCCGGCCACTATCTGCCGCTCGGCACCATCGCCTGGGGCATCGCGCTGTTCTATCTCTTCAGCAAGCTCGAATTCCTCGGCCGCAATGACGGCATCTCCGGCATCCCGCCGCTTGCGATCGGCTCCTACGAGATGCTGAGCCCCGGCACGATCTACTATGCGATCTGGATCGCGGTCTTGATATCAGCGGTGCTGACGTTGAACCTGTTGGACTCCCGCACCGGCCGCGCCATCCGCGCGCTGCGCCGCGGCCATATCGCGGCCGAAGCCTTCGGCGTGCAGACGCCGCGCGCCAAGCTTCTGGTGTTCATCTACGCCGCGGTGCTGGCGGGCCTGTCCGGCTGGCTCTATGCGCATTTCCAGCGCGCTGCCAATCCGACGCCGTTCGGTCCGCAGGCCGGCATCGAATATCTCTTCATCGCCGTCGTCGGCGGCGCCGGCTATGTCTGGGGCGCGGTCCTCGGCGCCGGCATCGTCGTGATCCTGAAGGAAGTGCTGCAGAGCTATCTGCCTTACATCTTCGGCGGCCAGAGCCAGCTCGAGACCATCGTGTTCGGAATCCTTCTGGTGATGCTGCTGCAGCTTGCGCCATCCGGCGTCTGGCCGTGGCTGATGGCGCGGCTGCCGCTCAAGACGGCCCGCAGGACGGTGGACACCTCGTTGACGCTGCCGCCCCGCGAGCGCGCGCCGTCGACGTCTGCCGTGCTCCTGCAGCTCGAGAAGGCGCGCAAGCAGTTCGGCGGCGTCACCGCGGTCAACGACGTCAGCTTCGACGTCAAGGCCCGTGAGATCGTGGCGCTGATCGGCCCCAACGGCGCCGGCAAGAGCACGACCTTCAACCTGATCACGGGCGTCTTGACCGCGACCAGCGGCGCCATCTCCGTGCTCGGCAGGAAGGTTGAGAACGCGCCGCCGCAGGAGGTGGTGAAGCTCGGCGTCGCCCGCACCTTCCAGCACGTCAAGCTGGTGCCCGACATGACCGTGCTGGAGAATGTCGCGATCGGCGCCCATCTGCGCGGGGCATCCGGCGCGGTCGCCAGCATGTTCCGGCTCGACCGCGCGGATGAAGCAAGGCTGCTCGCGGAAGCGGCACGGCAGATCGAGCGCGTCGGGCTCACCGACCAGATCGACCAGCTCGCGGGCTCGCTCTCGCTCGGCCAGCAGCGCATCGTCGAGATCGCCCGCGCACTCTGTGTCGATCCGATGCTGCTCCTGCTCGACGAGCCCGCCGCCGGCCTGCGGCATATGGAGAAGCAGCGGCTCGCAGCATTGCTCCGGCAACTCCGCGACGGCGGGATGTCGGTGCTGCTGGTCGAGCACGACATGGGCTTTGTCATGGACCTCGCCGACCGCATCGTCGTGCTCGATTTCGGCACCAAGATCGCGGAGGGTGCGCCGGAGGCGATCAAGAAGAACCCCGAGGTCATCAAGGCCTATCTCGGAGCCGCGGCATGAGTGCGTTGTTGTCGGTGTCCGATGTGCATATCGCCTATGGCAAGGTCGAAGCCGTCCGCGGCGTCTCGCTCGACGTCAACGAGAACGAGATCGTCACCATCATCGGCGCCAATGGCGCCGGCAAGACCACGCTGCTCAATGCCGTCATGGGCATTCTGCCGCTGAAGGGCCGCACCGTTTTCGCGGATCAGGACATGACCACGCTCGACATCGAGGACCGCGTCGCGGCGGGCCTGAGTCTCGTGCCGGAGCACCGCGAACTGTTCGCGACCATGAATGTCGAGGACAATCTGCAGCTCGGCGCGTTCCGGATCCCGAAGGCGATTGCGGCAAATTCGTTCGAGCGCGTCTACAATCTGTTTCCGCGCCTGAAGGAGCGGCGCAAGCAGCTCGCCGGCACGCTGTCCGGCGGCGAGCAGCAGATGCTCGCGATGGGGCGGGCGCTGATGGGCGCCCCGAAACTCCTGATGCTGGACGAGCCGAGCCTGGGCCTCGCGCCGATCATCGTCGCCGACATCTTCCGCACCATCGGCGAGCTTCGCGCCGCCGGCGTGTCGGTGCTGCTGGTCGAGCAGAACGCCCAGGCCGCGCTGCAGATCGCCGACCGCGCCTATGTGATGGAGCTCGGCGAGTTCGTGCTCAGCGGAGCGGCCCGCGACATCGCCAGCAACCAGCGCGTCGCCGCAAGCTATCTCGGCTTCCAGCATGAAGGCGAGAGCGCGGTTTGATCTTACTTCCGTCATGCCCCGCCACCGGGTCTCGCCTTCGGCGAGCCCGATGACAGGCTCCGGCGGGGGCACCCAGTAGCCAGCAGCCCATCGGTTTAATTCCCGCTGCGGATTACTGGATCACCCGCCTTCGCGGGTGATGACAGTCGTGGATGCGGAGCCGCACGCGTCGTCACATCGCCGGGACGTATTTTCCGTCCTTCACCGTGAGTAGGATCCGCGAGCGATCGTCGAGACCGTAGCGATCCTTTTCGGTC
The DNA here is from genome assembly GCF_055413685.1 of Bradyrhizobium sp. LeoA1Lang. NCBI lineage: Bacteria > Pseudomonadati > Pseudomonadota > Alphaproteobacteria > Hyphomicrobiales > Nitrobacteraceae > Bradyrhizobium > Bradyrhizobium sp. LeoA1Lang. Next base: position 65,694 of record NZ_JBVAPG010000020.1, read on the forward strand.
CAGTTGTAGACGCCTTGCGTGGCGACGATTTCCTTCTCGCTCATCAGCGCCTGACGGATGCCTTCGCGGAATTCCGGCGTGCCGGGCTTGCCGGCCTTCAGCGCGACCGGGATCACGCGCTTCAACACTTCGAAGGCGTCGTAGGAGTGGCCAGCAAACTGGCTGCGGCTGTTGGCGCCGTACTTGGCTTCATAGGCGGTGTTGAGCGTAAGCCCCGGCTTCTTGGTTAGCGCGCTGTCCGGCTGGCTCTCCGGCGCCATCACCGGGCCCGACGCCATGATCACGCCTTCCGCCGCGGCGCCGCCGATGCGGATGAAGTCCATGCTGGCGGCGCCGTGGGTCTGGTAGATCAGGCCCTTGTAGCCGCGTTCGCGCAGCGCGGTCTGCGGCAGCGCCGCCGCGGTGCCGGAGGCGCCGACCAGGATCGCGTCGGGGTTGGCGGCGACCAGCTTCAGCACCTGGCCCGCGACCGAAGTGTCGGGCCGGGCAAACCGCTCTTCGTCGATCATCTGCAGGCCCATCGGCACGGCCTGGGCCTTGAAGTCGTTGAACCAGAGGTCGCCGTAGGAATCGGAATAGCCGATATAGCCGACGGTCTTGATGCCGTGCGCCTTCATGTGCTCATACAAGACCTTGCCCATGATCGGGATCGACTGCGGCATGTCGACCGACCATTTCGCGCGCGCGTCGTTGATCGGAAACGGCGCCAGCCCGAAATGCGGGATACCAGCCTCGTTGGCGACGGTGGAGACCGCGATCGAGGGCGGGGTGGTGGAGGAGCCCATGATGATGTCGGCCTTCGATTCCGTGACGAAGCGCCGCGCGTTGGTGGTAGCAGCGGTGGGATCGCCGCCGTCATCGAGCACGATCACCTTGAGCGGCACGCCGCCGATCTCCTTCGGCACGAAATCCAGCGCGTTACGCTCGGGAATGCCGAGCGCCGCGGCCGGCCCCGTGGTCGAGATCGAGATGCCGATGACGATCTCGTTATTCTGCGCGGATGCCGGCGTGCCCGGCAGCGCCAGCGCCGCAGCCAGCGCAGCCGCGGCGAGATAAGCCTTCCTCATTCATTCCTCCCTTGGAATTATTCTTGTCGGTGTAAGCAACTGGCAGGGCCAATCCAGCCCCTTCTTTAGGTCAATAGAACAGGGCACTCAAATCAGCCCTTCATGAAACGGTCAATGATCTCCTGCGCGAACGGCGCCGACTTCAATTTTGCGGGATCGTTCGGATCGCGGCCTACGAGGACGCGGGTCTCGAAAGCTTCGATCGCCAGCGCCTCGCCCTTGAACACCTTGTGTGTCACTTCGAAACTCGAGCGCTTGATGCTTTCCACCCGCGTTTCGATTGTAATCCAGTCGCCATGCGTCGACGGGATGTAGAACTTCGCCCGCGTATCGACCATGGGAATGCCGACCAGGCCGTAGATGCGCACGAGGTCCTGTTTCGAGAAGCCGGCCGCCTCGAACATGATCGAGGTCGAATCGTCGAACATCGCGAAATAGCGCGGGTAGTAGACGATGTTGGCGGGGTCGCAATCGCCCCACTGGATCTGCACATCGCGCCGGTGCACGAACATGCGCAGACCTCAGCGCGGCGCCATGCGAAGCGCGGCATCGAGCCGCACCACCTCGCCGTTGAGGTAGGGGTTGTCGATCATGTGCAGCGCCAGCGAGGCGAACTCGCCGGCGTCGCCGAGCCGGTGCGGGAACGGGATCGAAGCGGCGAGCGAATCCTGCGCCTCCTGCGGCAGACCCGCAAGCAACGGAGTCAGGAACAGGCCCGGCGCGATCGCCAGCACGCGGATGCCGAACTGCGCGAGCTCGCGCGCGATCGGCAACGTCATGCCGACGATGCCGCCCTTGGAGGCCGAATAGGCGGCCTGGCCGATCTGGCCGTCATAGGCGGCAATCGACGCGGTCGAGATCACGACGCCGCGCTCGCCGGTCGACAGCGGCTCGAGCTTCGACATTGCCGCGGTCGCAAGCCGCAGCATGTTGAAGGAGCCGAGCAGGTTGACCTTGATCACCTTGTCGAAATCGCCGAGCGGCATCGGGCCGTCACGCCCGATCACGCGCTTGGCCACGCCAATGCCGGCGCAGTTGATCAGGATGCGCGCCGGGCCATGTGCTGTCGCAGCTTGCGCGACCGCTGCTTCGGCTGAGGCCGCATCCGATACGTCGCAGATCACGGCAACGCCGCCGATCTCGGCCGCGACGCGTTCGGCAAGCTTTGCGTTGAGGTCGCATACTGCAACCTTGGCGCCCTGCGCGGCGAGCCGGCGTGCGGTTGGCGGCGCCCAGTCCCGATGCGCCACCGGTGACAATGGCGGCTTGATCCTTCAACTGCATGGTCTTCTCCTTACAACGAGAGTTCGAATTCAGCTCAATGTGATGACGTGCGGCGGCGGCACGTCGGCATAAAGCGCCTCGATCACTGCCGCGCGATGCTCCAGCACCGCGCGCTGATTGATCGAGCCCTTGTCGGTGACCTCGCCGCGATCGATCGAGAGCGGCGCATCAAGCAGGATCGCGCGGGTGATCCGGGTCGACGATCCCGTGGCGCTGGCGAGGAAGCGCCCAAAGCGCTCACGGAAAGCGGCGCGGACCAAAGAATCTGACGCCGCCGCCGCGATGTCGTTGGCTGACAGCGCCGGATTGATGACGCGGCAGCCATCGAGATCCAGGATCACGATGGCGGAAATCTCGTCGCGGTTGATGCCGGCGATGACGACGTCGCGCACCAGCGGCGCGCAGGTGGCGATGAAGCGCGCGCGGAGCGGGCCGACGCTGACCCAGGTGCCGCTCGCGAGCTTGAAATCCTCGGCGATGCGGCCATCGAAATCGAAGCCGGCATCGAAATCATCTGCTTTGGCCGGCTTCAGCGCATCGCCGAATTTGTAGAACCCCTCTTCGTCGAAGGCCGCGGCGGTCAATTCCGGCTGGCGCCATAGCCCGGCGTGACGTTCGGTCCCCTGGCGCGCACCTCAAGCTTGCCGTTGTTCGGCAACAGCTTGGCTTCGTTGCCTGATACGGGAAGGCCGACATGGCCGGAGCGGCTGGTGTCGGGTCGCACCGACATGAAGAACGGGGCAGTCTCGGTGGCGCCGAGCCCGGTCAGCATCGGCACGCGAAAACCGGTCTCGCGCACCGCGAGCTCGTCGAGGCTGTTCCAGACATAGGGCGACAGCGCCGCGCCGGAGAAGAACATCGCGTGCAGGCGGCCGAAGAATTTCGCGCGCAGGCTGGAATCGTCGCGCAGATAGGGCAAGAGTGATTCATAGCCCTTGGGCACGTTGAAATAGACCGTCGGCGAAATCTCGCGGAGGTTCTTCACGGTGTCCTCGATGCCGCCCGGCATCGGCTTGCCTTCGTCGAGATACATCGAGCCGCCGTTGAACAGCGTCAGCCCGATATTGTGGTTGCCGCCAAAGGTGTGATTCCAGGGCAGCCAGTCGACGATCACCGGCGGCTCATCCTTCAGGAACGCCAGCGTCTCGCGCAGCATCACCTGGTTGGCGCAGAGCATGCGCTGCGTGTTGATCACGGCCTTGGGATTGCCGGTCGAGCCGGAGGTCAGCAGGAATTTCGCGATCGTGTCCGGCGCGACGGCTTCGTGCGTGGCGTCGAGCAGCGGATGCTCCGGCGTGGCCAACAGGTCGGAAAGTCTGGTCACGATCCGGCCGGGAAGGTCGCCGCGCGTGGCAACGATCTCGGTCTCTGGCGCAACATTCGCGGACAGCGCTTCGGCGAACTTGCCGGCATCATCGGCGAAGACCAGGCCGGGCGTCAGCAGCTTCATCACGAAGCCGAGCTTGCCGAAATCGCGCGACACCAGCGAATAGGCCGGCGACACCGGGCAGAACGGCACTCCGGCATAAAGCGCGCCGAACGCGAGCAGTGCGTGATCGATTGAATTGCCGGAGAGGATCACAAGCGGCTTTTCCGCCGACAGGCCGCGGGCGATCAGCGCGGAGGCGATGTGCCTCGCGGCATCGAGCAGTTGCGCGTAGCTGATCTCGCGCCAGGCACCGCCCGCGGCGCGCTCCGCCATGAACACGCGGTGCGGCTCGACCTCGGCCCAGTGATGCAGCCGATCGGTGATGCGCTGCGGATAATCGAGGAGCTTGCTGCGGGGGCGAAGATAGATCGTGCCATCGTCGCGCCGCTCGATGATAACAGCGGGATTGCCGAACGATATCGCGCGCAGCGGATGCACGGTGGCATCTTTGACTGACGCTGACATGTCGGCTCTCGCGCTCATCTCAGGTCGGCTTCACTTTCGCGGTCTTGTGCTCGAGGAATTCGCGGATCCGGCGTTTCGCCTCCTTGTCGCTCTGCGCCACCGTCGCCATCAGCGATTCCATCAACAGCCCGGTTTGCGGATTGGCTTCGGCGATCATCGGCAGCGCCTGCAGCACGGCAAAGTTGGTCAGCGGCGCATTCGCCGCGATGCGCTCGGCGAGCTCGATCGCCTTCGGCAATGCGCCGCCCGCATTCGTCAGATATTGCGCGAAGCCGTAAGCGGCGCCTTCGGTCGCGGAATAGACGCGTCCCGTCAGCATCATGTCGATCATGCGGGGCACGCCGATCAAGCGCGGCAGCCGCACCGATCCGCCGCCGCCGACGAAGATGCCGCGCTGGCCTTCCGGCAGAGCGAAATAGGCTGATGGTTCGGCAACCCGGATATGCGCGGCGCAGGCAAGCTCGAGCCCGCCGCCGATCACGGCGCCCTTCAGCGCGGCGATCACGGGCACGCGGCTATATTGGATGCGGTCGAACACCCGGTGCCACATCTGCGAATGCTGCAGGCCTTCGGTCGCGTCGCGCTCGGAGAGTTCGGAGAGATCGAGGCCGGACGAAAAATGGTCGCCGATGCCGTGGACGACGATGGCGCCGACGCCATCGGGGATGTCGGAAAAGCAGTCCTGGATCGCCAGCATGATGCCGTCGTTCAGCGCATTGCGCTTGGCCGGCCGGTTGAGGCCCACGGTCAGGACCGCGCCGTTGTTCTCGATCTTCAGCAGCGCCGCGCGATCCTCGGTCGCGGCGGAGGCGGCGTTTCCCATGGCCTTATTGTTTCCTTCCCAGAATAGTTATATTTTATAACGATTGGCCCGAGAGTCAATACGATGCCCGTCGTCGTGAGCGAGCCCCCGTAGGATGGGTAGAGCGGAAGCGAAACCCATCGGCTTCGGAGCAAGCTGCGCGAATGATGGGTTTCGCTGCGCTCTACCGATCCTACGACGTCGTCCCTGCTCTCGACGGGATGTCGTCGGCGTGAAGAGTGAAAGAATCGCGAGCGTAGAGCCGAAGCCATCCCACCACGATACCGGCAGCGGTTGCGACAGGATTTCGCAATCATCGATCTGTATTGAGAAGAGCATATCTCCGCCTCAATCGGTCGTGCATTTGCCGGTCGTCAGCAATGCCGTCAGAAACAGGACTGTCAGATGATCGTTCATCGCCCGCTACCGAAGGTGCTCCCATGGCGGATGCGAAATTTGTGCGGTCGCGCCACGTTGCAGGGTGTGGCGGCGTTGACCGCGGCCTGCCTGATGTCTGGCTGTGCGACGGTGGCATTGGACCAGGGAGGCTCGCTGACGTCATATAGTGAGCTTCAGCCCTCCGACGGCGTGCTCACGAAGTCAAAGCTCTATGTGCGTGAGAATGAGGTGCTGGCGGCACGCACCGTGCGGATCGTCCCCGCGACGATTGCCGAGAAGGCAAGGGTGGAGGGGATCACGGATCAGGAGCGCAGATTGGTCGCCAACGCGATCGATCGCTCCCTTTGCGCCGGCCTCAGCGAACGCTTCACCGTGGTGGGCGCGAGCGACGATGCGGATATCACCGTTCATTCGCGGATCACGCAGATGACGCCGACCGACGAAAAGGCGGTGGCGGCATCGAAGGGGGCATCCATCGCCAAGACCGTGCTGCTTCCCGGCGTTCCGGTGCCGGTCCCTCGCATTCCCATTGGCCTCGGCTCACTGTCGGTCGAAGCGGAGGCGCGGGCGCGCGACGGCAAGCAGGAAGGCGCCATGGTCTGGGGGCGCGGCGCGAACGCTCTTTCCGGTTCGGCGCGCGTGTCGCCGTCGGGCGACGCCTACGAGCTGGCAAGCGCGTTCGGCGACGATTTCAGCCGGATGCTGGTCACCGGCAAGACGCCTTTCGGAGGGCTCGGGAAACCGCCTTCCATGGATCGCATCCAGTCATGGGCGGGCGGCGCACCGAAATATGCGGCGTGCGAAGCATTCGGCCGCGAGCCGGGCATCGCGGGCCTGGTCGGGGGAGCGATCGGCGTGCCGCCGGATTGGAACGACAAGGCTCCCGAGGCGGGCACCACGACCGCGCAGGCTCAGTAGTCAGCTCGTGGTTTGTAGGGTGGGTTAGCGTCCGCCGAAGAGCGAAGGCGGAGGCGTAACCCACCATTCGCTCTCGCCGTGGATGGCGGGTTACGCCTTCCGCCTTCGCGTGTTGAAGCAGCGGAGTCCGTGGCTCGGCTAACCCACCCTCCGAGCTGTCACCGCGCCGCCGACGCGCGGCCCTCGCCGTCGATCTGGCGGCCCATGATCGCGATCGCCTTCTGATAGACGCCGGCGGCATTCCAGGCTTCGATCGCCGCGAAGTTGGGTTCGCCGGGCTGGTAGCCGGCGCCGGCGCGCCAGCCGTGGGCTTTGAGGAAGTTGGCGGTCGAATTCAGCGCATTGGCGGCGACGTCGAGATTGCCGGTGCCGTAGGCCAGGATGTTCTTGGGCATGAATTGGGTCTGGCCGACCTCGCCGTGCATGGAGCCGCGCGTGGCTCCCGACAGCACGCCCCGGTCGACCAGCTTCAGCGCCGCGTAGAGCTGGTCGGTGAAGAATTCGGGTCGGCGGCAGTCATAGGCAAGGGTGGCGATCGACGACAGCATGTTCTGATTGCCGCGCTGGCTTCCAAAGCCGGTCTCCATGCCCCAGATCGCAATCAGCGGCCCGGGCGGAACGCCGTAGTGCTGCTCGATCGATGCGAACAGCGCCGCGTGGGACTGCTTGAGCGATCGTCCGCGCGCGACGATGGTCGAGGCGCCGCGCTTGGCGAGAAACTGGTCGAGCGACAGGCCAAAGCTCCGCTGGCCGCGATCGGCGGCGATGGTCGCGCTCGCATAGTGCGTCTGCATCAAGGCGGCGACACCGGTCTGTCCAATGCCCTTGCCGCTCGCCTCCCGAGCGAATTCCGCCTTCCAGGCCTCGTAACCTCCCGGGCCGTTACCGCATTGGGCGGCTTTCGCGATGCCGCCGAGAGGCGCGAGCGTCGCCAAAGCGATGAGGGTGGCGGTTGCAAGTTTCCTGGTCATCTCGAACTCCGTTGGTCGGCAGACATGATTTAAGCATAAATTGGGTGGACGCATAAATCGCATAACAATCGGGCGAAATCCGCACCCGGGAGGAAATCATGAAAAGGCTCATCGCCGCGGCCGTGGCTGCCGGCTTCGCTCTCGAAATGGCACATGCCGCGCCCTTGCCCGAGGCCAAGCCCGATGACGTCGGATTCTCGGAGCCGGGCCTGGCCCGGATGGACGATTTCTTCGCCCGCGAGATCGCGGCGAAACGGGTGCCCGGCGCCGTGGTCGCGATCGCCCGGGACGGCAAGCTCGTGCACTACAAGGCCTATGGCCAGCTCGATCCGGTCAAGGGTACGCCGATGTCCCTCGATGCCGTCTTCGCGCTGGCGTCCATGACCAAGCCGCTTGCCGCCGTCGCCGGGCTGACGCTGATGGAGCAGGGCCGCCTGCCGCTGCAGGCCAGGCTCGCGGACTATTATCCGGCCTTTGCCGACATGAAGGTCGGCATTCCGCAGGTGGACGGTTCGTTGAAGATGGACGCGCAAGCGTCGCCGATCACCATTCATGACCTTTATCGCCACACGTCCGGTCTCATGTACGGCGGACGGCCGGACAGCTCGAGCCCGCTCGCGCGCCTCTATCCTGACGGCACGGCGCCGGCAGTCGAGGGCGATACGCAGGCCTTCATCGATCGCATCACGAAGCTGCCGCTGGTGCACCAGCCGGGGACGGAGTTCGAATATGGCTTCTCGATCGACGTGCTGGGCGCGGTGATCGAAAAAGTCACCTCGCAGCGGCTAGGCGATTATCTGGCTTCGAACGTGTGGCAGCCGCTCGGCATGAACGATGCCACGTTCCATCCGTCGGAGGGGCAGCGCGACCGTCTTGCCCATCCGTTTCCGAATGATCCGCTGACGGGCAAGCCGCAGAGCATCAGGCTGCTCGACACGCCGACCAAGTTCGACTGCGGCGGCGCCTGCGCGTTTGCCACGGTCGGCGACTATCTCCGTTTCGGCCAGATGCTGCTCAACGGCGGGGAGCTCGAGGGAAAACGCATTCTTGGGCCCAAGACGGTGCACCACATGACCTCCAACCACCTCGGGCCCGAGATCAAGAACAACGTCGCGAACGTGGAGCCGCATCGCGGCGGCTTCAGTTTTGGCCTCGGGGTGGCAGTGCGAACGAGCGAAGGTCTGTCAGCGGTCCCAGGTAACCCCGGCGAGTTCACCTGGAACGGCGCCTACGGCACGCAGTTCTTCTGCGATCCGAAGGAGCGCCTGGTCGTGGTCGTCGGAACGGCGGCGCCGGGCGAGCTCCGGAAGTACTACCGCGAGCAGGTCCAGGACATCGTCTACGGCGCCATGGTGCGGTGAGGCGCGCCGGCGGCTGCCCCCTCCGTCATTGCGAGCGAAGCGAAGCAATCCATGTCTCCACGCGGGCGCTATGGATTGCTTCGCTCCGCTCGCAATGACGATGTGGATGCAACGGGTGCGACAAATCAACCCGTCGGGCAAATCACCAAAAGTCTGTCCACCCCTCGCGCGAAAAACATTCCGCTTTCGCCGTCGGGCAAATCAGTGATTTAACTTCGCGCGTCTCACGCGAATGAGGGGCGGGTCGCGATCGTCACGAACGTTGCGGTGAGATGCGGTGGACGCGATGTGCGTGACTGACGAGCGCGCGCATCACGGACGGCGAAGTCGTGTGGTCCTGGCGCCCCGACGCTGGCGCTAAGTTTTTTGCGCGAACTTTTTTCGCGCTTGAGATGACGGTGGCAAGAAAGCCCGGTCACCGGGGAGAGCACGAAGTAAGCCGTAACACCATCGCGCAGGGAAAGCCGGAATGCTTCGGTTGAACCTGTGGTCCTACCCCCGTGCTTT
>NZ_JBVAPG010000210.1:0-11799 GCF_055413685.1 Bradyrhizobium sp. LeoA1Lang
GACGAGCTCGTATGGAGCCATGCCAAGCGCACTGGCAATGCACGCCGGCCGCTGCGCGCAGGCGAGAAATTGGAAGACCGAGTCCGCACCCAGCTCGCCGACATCGGCAACAGACCAGCTTTGGTGCCTTCCTTCTTCAAGCATCCAGATGTCGCCTATATTTCTGACCTATGAGTAAGAAACATCCATTGCACCCACCTGTAGTAGCGGGGTTCATGGTCGGACAGAATCCGTCGGCGGTCGTGGCTAAACCCGAGCCGCGAAAACACCCGCAGCATCTTGTCGATATTGCGCTGGACGAGCAGGGCCGGGTGGCTGCCGCTGTCGCGTGCTGCGTTCTCATTGGGCAGGCCGAACGCATCGAAGCCTGTTGTGTACAACACGTTGTGCCCGGTCATCCGACGAAAGCGCGCGATGACGTCGCCGATCGTGTAGTTCCGCAGATGGCCCAAGTGCAGCGAGCCGCTGGCAAACGGAGGCAATTCGACGATGAACCATTTTGTTCGGCCAGGCAATGGATCGGACTCGAAGATGCCGGCGGCCCGCCATTTTGCCTGGGCCCCTCGTTCGGCGGCTGTGTGATCTCGTCTCGCGTCACCCAGCCGTGACTGCATCGCGCGACCCGCCCAACAGCGTGACCCAAACCAGCTTTAAAAGATTGGTCTAGGGTTGTAGCAAATATGGAAATCAGTTACAAGTGGTGAACATGATTGAGTTGTGAGAGCTGTCTGGCGCCCGCTGTAATTGTATTCGGCAATAGTGGAATGGTGGAGACGGAGAGCTCCTATTGCGGCGGCTCGATGCGCCACTCCCAAATGAGTGGGTCTCCGTCCATAAGGACTACACCCGAATTCTCCAAGTCTGCGCGAATACGGTCCGCTTCCGCAAAGTTTTTCTCCGCCCGCGCCTTCCGTCGTGCCTCTACGCGGGCTTCAACGTCGGATTTCGTCAACCCGGCATAGGCCGGTCGAACTCGTAAGTCTTTGCGGGACAGTTCGCCAAGGTGAAGGCCCAGTGCTTCGTCCATCTTGCGTACAATCCGCAACCGCGCGGGCGCAGAAATCCTTTTGTCTTCAAGCGCCTGTTCCAGGACTGGGATGGCGCGGGGAGTCATCAGATCGTCAGCGATCTCCAGGGTGAATTGCTTGAGTAGGTCATTCTCGCGAGCGGTTGGCGTGGAGGGTGTTGTGGCTTGCGCGGCTTCCCGGAGTCCTTCGATCGTCTTTACCAGCCGCTTCAGTCGCGCAAGCGCCGCATCCAAGTTTGGGAACGAAAACTCCAGCGGGCTGCGGTAGTGGGCTTGCAGACACATGAGCCGGAACGCGGCCGGATGATAGCCGCGCCCCAGGAGATCTTCGAGCAGCAAGGCACCTCCTGTGGACTTCGAGAGCTTTCCGCTGCGATCAATCAGGAAGTTGTTGTGCATCCACACCGTCGCACCGGAATCCCTAGTTCCAGTATAGGCCTGATTCTGCGCAATTTCGTTTGGGTGGTGGATCTCGGGGTGATCGATTCCCCCCGTGTGAATGTCAAAGTGTTCGCCAAGGTATTTCATGCTCATGACAGAGCATTCGAGATGCCAGCCAGGCGCGCCAGGCCCCCAGGGGCTGCTCCATTCCATCTGGCGTTTCTCGTTGGGTTTCGAACGGCGCCAAATTGCGAAATCGCCGGGATGACGTTTCCCCGCGACTTCCTCGATTCTCCCCTCGCCATGGCGCTTTTCCGAGCCCGCGAGGCGTCCGTAGTTCGGAACGGTCGACGTATCAAAGTAAAGCCCGCTTTCCAGCAAGTAGCAATTTCCGGGAGCGATCTTCTCGGCGAACGCGATCATGTCCGTCACATGTTGCGAGGCCAACGACCAGCGGGTCGGAGGCATGACGTTCAAGCGCTCCAGGTCGCGCCAGAAGGCCTCGGTGTAGAACCGCGCGATTTCATAGGCGGAACGCCCCTCCTTCGCGGACGCCTTCTCTAGCTTGTCCTCGCCGGTGTCAGCGTCGGATGTGAGATGGCCTACGTCGGTAATATTGATGATATGCGTGACCTTAAGACCCGCAAATTTCAAGGCGCGGCTAAGCGTATCGGTGAAAATGTAGGCGCGCATATTGCCAATATGCTGGAAGCTGTAAACGGTCGGACCACAGCTGTAGACCCGCGCTGTTCCTGGATGGAGCGGTCGAAATGTTTCGACCGTTCTCGTCATGCTATTGAAAAGTCGGAGCCTGGGGATCGTCCCTTCGGGCGGATCACTCGTCATCCAATGCTTCCTTACATGACATCACATGACATCACATGACATCAGTTTACTATCGAAAATTCACGGTCCAAGAAACCGCAACGTTTTCACGATAAATAATCCCATCATTCAGGTACATAAATGCTGTCCAAACGATTGTGCTCGCGCAATGCATGTTGACGCGCAGAATAGAGCGTCTCCATCAATGGTCGCGGTCATGGATACCACAATTAAAAGTTGACACCGGAGCGTTCAATGTTACTGTAATTTTCTACCCAGGTCCCAATGCAAGTTCTCGGGGAGGATTACACGTGACCAAACTCAGCGGAGCACCACTGCAGCAAGTTGAGAAGCACACGAAGGCCTCGATAGAGCGGTCGACTAACGCGCTTCTGGCTCACAGTCGACAAGATATCGAGAAAGAATTCTTCGCCGCATTTACGGTGGCTGGAGGGGACTGGAAGTTCGCCAATCGCGACGACATGATTAAGCGCATCGGCGGCGGTCACGTCAAATATGACTACATAAAGACCGACGTAGAGAGCGTCGAGGCTCCGAGCGACCATGTCGCCATCGTCTCCGGGACACGCTCGGCTGCCGAGCGGCGAGCTACTTTGAACCTCGTGATACTCAATGGTTGATCATCTGGATCTGGGATTTCGCAAAATCAGACCGAGTATCCCCGGATAATAGTGAGGCGACTCGCATGCCAACAAAATTCGAGAGCGACTATACAGATTTCAACACACCTATCACCGGCCTCGGTGCGGACGCATCCAAGCTCACAACAGCCGCCAGCAAGCTGCTAGAAGGCGACCTGATTGCGTTGTCTTGGGGAAACCATACCACCCGGACAGAGTCGCTGACCGTCCGCGACATCCAGTCGATCGAGGAGGCGTTCGCAGCCCATCCGTTTCATGGTGACAGCAGATCGGGCTTGGTCGGAGCCCCCCCCTGCTGCTGTTGCACCGCACCGTGCTGCTGCACCGCGGGTGCGGTCGTGGATACGTCGGGAACTACAGTTGGGTTGCCCGCGTAAGGCCCTGAAACCTTTCGTTCCGAAAACTCTAAGGTCCACACCTCACAGCGTGTCTTTTATGGAAACTAAGGTCTAATTGATCAGGCTCTTTGGTCGAGACGATCACAGAGGTTCGACGCATCCAGCCGCCAGACCATTGGGGGAATTTCCCGGGATCGATTACATGAGTGATGTTGATGTTTTCATTCGTCTCTTGCCTTTCCAGCTAATCGAGTCCGGAGCAAGAGTTTTCATTCGACGAGGCGCCCGGCGTATCGCCTTTGAAGGCGATGGGATCGCGGACACGATTGCCAAACTCCAGGAGATGGCAACCGACAATTTCGTAAGCCGGCGCGATCTACTCGCCCCGTTCGCGCCGGTGCACCACGACCGCATCGTCGAGTTTCTGCGTCACCTCGCCAAGAATCGCTTAGTGAACGTACGGAACAGTGGCGGCGTCGGGCCGGAAGAGCCGGTGCCGTCGGAGACGCAAGAGGACGTGTTCTTTTGGCAGTTCGGGATGACTGGGAACGAAATTCGCCAGGTCACCGACTTCCGCATCGCTATTGTGGGCCTCAACCAGTTGGGCCTCGGCCTGCGCGATCGTTTGAGCGAATTCGGCAATTGGGCCACGACGCTCGTCGACGACATTCCCCTCCGCAATCACGCTATCGTCGAAGCGGCGGAAGAGTTGAAGCAATTCTGCGTAAAGAGCCAGCGCGCGGAGGAGGCGGAGGAGATCGTACAGAGTTGCACCCTCGTGGTCGCATGCGCTGAATTCGGCGGGATAGGCCTTCTCAAGCCGTGGAACGCCCTTGCTTTCCGACAAGGCAAACCTTTTCTGCCGGTGCTTATTGAGGATGCCACTATCCGACTTGGCCCGCTTGTGATCCCGGAACAGACGGCGTGCTTGGCGTGTCTGGACGTACGGCATAACTCCCATCTACGAGAGAAGGTGCACGACCATCGTCTTATCGAGGCCCTCCTGCCCCAGGGACAGGCCTTCGTCGGCGCGCACCCAGCGGTGACCGCCATCGCTGGAAACCTTGCGGCCTTCGAGATACTCCGGTTCAGCGCGAACCTGTCTCCGCGCCGTGTGGGCAAGCTCATCGAGATGAACCTCATGGGCTCGAGTATGATCGCGAGCCGCGTGTTGAAGGCACCACGCTGTCCCGTCTGCAGTCCTCTCCGCCACGCGAGCAAGGTGAACCTCGAGAAAACCTCCCTGAACCCAGAGCGCTGGGCCCAGGTCGAGGCGATGGGAGGGAGGAATGGCGCGGATTAGAACTGCCGCCAGCTTCGACCGGCTGAGCGCCATTTTAGGTTATCTCTACGATCCGAAAGTCGGCATCCTCGGTTCGATACAAGAGAACGACAGGGAGGCCGGCTCACCGGAATTCTTTCGTTACATGGCCCTCGCGGCGGACACGCGCGCCTTAAGCGGCTTTGAGAACTTCTCCGTCGGCGGCGGTGGATCGACCTCTCGCGACCTCGCCTTAGCAAAGGCCATCGGCGAGGCGATCGAACGCTATGTCGCGGCGATCTACGACCGGCGGGACCATCCAATTTACACCTATCGGTCGGCGCCTTTCCAATGTGTGCCGCCGGCCGACTTCGCGCTGTACGACGACCAGCAGCTCACCCAACCGGACTTCCCTTATCGACCCTTCACGGAGGACAGTGATGTCCGCTGGATGCCGGCCCGCAGCTTAGTCTCAGGCAAGAGCATCCATGTGCCAGCCTGCTTCGTCCACTTGCCCTATCTATTCTCGCCGGACGGTGACGAATGGCCGTTGGCGCAGTCAATCTCGACCGGACTTGCCTGCCACGATAGCTTCGAGCGCGCCGCGGCAGCGGGTATCTGCGAGGTGATTGAGCGGGACTGCTTCTCGATCACTTGGCAGGCCATGCTCTCCCGCTCCCGTATTCGACTCGAGAGCCTGGCCGACCACCAGAAGGACGTGATCCGCCGTTTTACCTCCGTCCGTTACAGCATCCACGTGATGGACATCAGCCACGACAACGAAGTTCCGACGATCCTCACGGTTCTGCGCGGCCGCCGGGACTCCGAGGCCGCACCGCTCGCGGTGGCGGCGGCTACCGACCTTAGCCCTGACGTCGCTGTCACGAAGTCGCTGGAGGAGCTGGCGCACACTGAACGCTATGTCCGTCAGTTGATGGTCGAACTCAAACGGATCGGCGAAGAATGTGACCACAAAAACGTCTACAGCCAAGTGAGCCATGTGAACTTCTGGACGTCGCCCGAACGGGCTGAGAGGGCAGCTTTCTTGTGTTCCTCGGCGACGGAGATCGACTTCAGAGAGCTTCCCGACCGGGCCACTGGCGATCCTGCGCGCGATCTCGAGACGCTGGTCGACAGGGTGGCTGCGACTGGACACGATGTCTTGGTCGCAGACCTGACGACAGAAGACGTCGCTGCGCTGGGCTTTCATGTGATCCGGGCCCTGATCCCGGGCTACCATCCCCTGTTCATGGGCTATGCGTCGCGGGCCCTCGGTGGGATCCGTCTCTGGGAGCTGCCACAGAAGCTGGGCTATCCCGGCTTAACCAGGGAGCATGGCGACAATCCCATGCCCCATCCTTTTCCGTAACCGAGACACCAAGCAAGGCGATGAGATCCGATAGACCAACGTGGGATGACCTAGTTTGGGGCACTGAGGACCTAAACCTGATCTGGGAGGCGTTCCACGAGAACTCTAAATCCACGGCCGTGGACGACGTGCTTCCCAATTACGCCGTCGTCGATTGGATGACCCGTATGAAGAATGCGCTGGCCTACGATGCTTTCGCGGCCATTCCCCTGCCGCCGATCGCCATTCTGCCGCCCTTCAGGCTTGGCTTGAGCGAGGCAATCTTGGCACGGCAAACCCCCAGCGGCATGGCGCCCGCGAGGATGTCGTTCGCAACGCTGGCGGCCCTTCTCTTTTACAGCTACGGCATCAACCGGCCCAACGAAGCAATGCCGTTCCCGCGCCCGCTCCGGAACGTACCGTCGGGCGGCGCTCTCTTTCCGCTGGAGATCTACTTCCATGCGCGTAGCGTGGTCGAGGGCTTAGCGCCCGGCCTCTACCACTACAATCCCGAGCAGCACTGCGTACGCCAGATCGTCAATCGGGACCTTTCGGAGGAGCTGGCCGGCTGTCTCTTTCAGCCTGAGATCGTCCGAGGTGCCGCGCTCTTGGTCGTCCAGACGGCGCTGTTCCGCCGCAACACGGTGAAATATGGGGATCGTGGCTACCGGTTCACGTTGATAGAGGCTGGACACGTCGCCCAAAATCTTAATCTGGTCGCGACTGCGCTCGGGCTCGGCGTTTGGAACGTCGGGGGCTTCCAGGACCGGGCGCTTGATCGACTCATGGGCATTGATGGCATCAACCATTCATCCCTCTACCTCCAGGCAATCGGGGAAAAGATTGACTGATCAGGCGCTCATCTCGAGCGGTAGTCTGCTTGCTCACCGTTATCGCACTGGAAAAGATGTGGCCCGGCTCGCAGCATCCCTGTCACGCGGAACGCCATTTATCGCCAGCGACCTCACTCTCGGAAGCTGGCGAGGCCATTGGGTCGCACGCGAGCTTGCAAATCAATTAGGCATGGACCTGCGAGCCATGCCGCGCCCTGCGCTGGGATCAATCGACGCGACGCATGCCAGCCACGCCGTGGCGCGCCTGATCGACCTGGAGGCGGCCGGTGACGCGACGATTCTGGAAGCCCATCTCCACGCTGCGGCCATTCGTGAGGAAGTGCTGCGCCGATCACTGCGTCTCGTGGTGGTGTTGGGCCCGTGCGCGCCCGAACCCTGGATGCCCGAGGACCTATGGTTGATCCGCTTCCTCGGTCGGGCTCTCTCCTCCACACCAGCCACCCTGGTGGTGTCGGTGCCCGCGGCGGCGCAATTTCCGCAGCTGGACGTCTGCTGGATCGAGACACCGGCAGTAGCCTCGAATGTTCCGTCCAACGGGGTTGCCCGGGCTGTAGATCCGTCGCGTCCGGGTCTGGTGCCGCCCGGCCGCGGGCGGAGCGACGAGGCTTGGCCGATCCTCGCGACCTTGGGCGGATGGAGTCTGCTGCTGCCAGAGGCGCGATCTGCGCCGGGACATGCATCGCAGGACGACGGGACCAGTACAGATGATGCCGAGTGGCTGGCCGCCTTCCGACAGACGACTCGCCCCGATGACCGCCGGAACATACCGACCCTCTCCGCCGGCGCGGCACATTGCTTCGCGGAGGGCGGCTATCATCAGGCGCTCCGATTGATAGAGGCCGCGCAAGCCGCGAGCAAAGACCCTGTCGGACGCGCTGTTCTGGAATCCCAGGCTCAGGCCATGAGGATCGCCGCCATGGATTTCGCGGGCGCCGCCGGTCGGCCGGACCCCGATCCCGCCCTCTCCGACGCGTTGTTAAGGGATCTCTCGATGAGCCGTGCTTGGGCCTTGGTCATGACAGGAAAGCCAGCGCAAGCTGAGCCTCTCTTTGCCCACGCGCGCCGCCTGACGAAGCCGGAAGGGCGCGACCCCTTCTGGCTTTACCTGCTTAATATCTCGGCCCTCAATAAACACCGCCTCGGCCACTTAGAGGAAGCGTTCTCCTTTGAGCATACGATTGAAGAGGCGCTGGCCAGCTTCGATCCACCAGATTGGCACATGCGCTACATTAATTCGATCAACTTGGCACGCCTGTACCGGTTCGCCGGAGAGTACGACCGGGCCCAAGGCTATTTTAAGAGTGCCTTCGCGATCAGCGAGGGTTTGCGGTCCGACAGCGACCAAGTCTACTTGAACCTATGCCAATCCGGCATCGAGGAAGCTATGGGCAGGCTCGCCGAAGCCCTCATGGCCAGATTCCGAGCCGCCCTGCATTGGCTATCGATGCCAGTTCCGGAAGCATTGGCGCCCCGTGTCGCGCGCGCCATGAGCGTGGAATCTGGCCTTGACTTGGTCGCCAGAGTCTCGGCCCATCTGGAAGGTACCCTGACTACACTCCTCGAACAAATCGGTCCTCCATTCTCGGCGCTTGTTGACGTGCCCTTCGCCGGCATGCCGGTCTTTCGCCATGTGACATCGGACCCGGAGGGACCTCTGGCAATGGCCATTGGCGGTCCGGGATGGGGACTGCTGGCCCGCCAAGACCGGCCGCTGGGCGATCAGGTACGACCCGAGCAACAGCCGCTTGCTCGGCTCGTAGCGCGTCTCGTCACTCTGCTGAATCCCGACTCCGAGCTGTCGGATTCGACAAGCCTGATCCTCGACCCCTGCTTCGGAACCGAGCTTCCCACGACTTGGTGCGAACTCGGCGCCCTGGCGGTACGACACGGCTGTCGGGAAGTACGCTTCCGGGATCGGCGGATGACGCTCGACGGCGGCCAGATCGCCAGTGCCGAAAAGCGGGGGCACATCGAGATCGGACCTGGCGTCGATGGCCTTGCACGTAATGACACGGGCCTCCTCGTCACTTTTCGCCGCAGCCGCCAGCCTATCCTTGTCGACACGGCAGATGGTCATCTCATGGAAAGAGCGCTAACGAGACGTTCTATTCCCGATCTGGCCGCCAACCTGGCTTGCTCCGCGAAGGAGATCGTCTCGTGGGCGAGGCGTCTAGAAAAGAGCGGCCTGCTGGTTGTCAGACCCGCGATAGACCATGGCCGAGGGAGAGGCTCAGCAGCTCTTCGCTGGCGAGTGGTTCGAGATCGCGGAGTCCGAGCATGATTACATGCTTGACATCCTGCCGCCGCTTTGGATGCGCGGCGATATGTTCGCGATGCGCGAATTCATCACGGGCAACGTCACCAGCATCTTCTTCGCGCTTCCCATCGACGGAAAGCGGCGCTGGTTCCATGGCTATTGCGATCTTTCCGATCGGCTGTCGCCGGAGCGGATGAAGGCGGCGATCATCGAGCGCGAGTCACGGCCCGTGCGCGCGATGACGCGCGACGAGCGGCTTGAGCACATCTGGTCGAGCACGCATGACGATTATCGCGCCTATGCCGGTGAGCGCTGGCCGCAGGCCATTCGCGGCCGCCGCACGGTACTCGTCTATGCCGGCCAGAGCGGCACGGTCCTGAAGCTGCTCGACGACCTCACCGAGGCAGAGATCGCGGCCAAGCTGCCGGTGCAGTTCCGCCATCTGCCGGAGACGGTCGCGGCCTAGCCCGACCTCCCCTCCCCGTCCCGCGGCAGCCCGGCCTCGTGCCGGGCGTCGCATTTCAGCCGCTCGCCCGGCGTCGGCCCGCTCATCAACTCCCGCAACGCCGTGCCGTCCGTAAGCGCTTAGCCGCAACCCTATTGACACTGGCTTGACGTTTTGCGGAACCGCCACGGCATGAGGTCTTCGATTCTGTTATGGGGATGGCCGTCGATGATCGCCTCGAGTGTTTCGGCGATGTAGGCGGCCGGGTTGACGTCGCTGAGCTTGCAGGTGGCGACGATCGACGCAAGCAAGGCCCAATTTTCAGCCCCGACCTCATGACCGGCGAAGAGCGCATTTTTTCTGGTCAGGCAGACTGGCCGGATGGCGTTCTCGACGGGGTTCGTGTCGAGCTCGAGACGCCCGTCTTCGAGGAAGCGGGTCAGCCCTTGCCAATGATTGAGCGCGTAACGGATGTCCTCGGCGAGCGTCGAGCCGCTGGAGATCATCGACAGCTGCTTCTCGAACCACGGCTTCAACGCCTCGACGATGGGCAGCGAGTGTTCCTTGCGCGCGGCCAGCCTGATGTCCGGCGATGAACCACGTACCATGGCTTCGATGGCGTAAAGCTGTGCGATCTGCCGGACGGCGGCCTCGGCGATCGGCGATTTGCTGTTGCGGGCCAATTTGACGAAGCGCCGACGCAGATGGCTCCAGCAATGCACGAGCGTCCACGGCCCTTGCGGTCGAGCGACTTCGGTCAGCCGGTCATAACCGTCATAGGCATCGCATTGCAGGAAGCGTCCGTTAAAGCCGTCCAGGAACTGCTCAGCGAAGGCGCCGCTGCGGCCGGGGGCATATCGGAACAGCACGATCGGCGGACTTGGGCCGCTATGGCCGCGGTCGTCGGAGACGCTCGCCCAGAAGTAGCCCTTCTTCGTTTGACCACGCCCGGGATCGAGCACCGGCGCCGTAGTTTCGTCCATGAACAGACGATCCGCCGCTGCCAGATGGCGGCGCATGTGGTCGGCAACGGGTCGGAGATGGAAGCAGGCGCGGCCGGACCAATTGCCCAGTGTCGCCCGATCAAGCCGGATCCCCTGGCGCGCATAGATCTCGGCCTGACGGTAAAACGGCGTATGGTCGCCAAACTTGGAGACAATCACGTGCGCAATCGCCGCTTCGGTCGGTAGTCCACCAGGCACGACATGCTCCGGTGCGTGCGCCTGCACGACAGGGCCCGTGCAGCGGCGGCAGATGTATTTCGGGCGGCGTGTGACCAGCACGCGCCATTGCGCCGGGATCACGTCGAGCCGTTTGCTGACGTCCTCGCCGATCTTCGTCATGGCCCCGCAACCGCACGGACAAAGCGTGCTCGCAGGCTCGATGATCCGCTCCACCCGCGGCAAATGAGAAGGCAAGCAGCCCCGATTGCGATGACGAGCTTGATCCGATCCGCCGCGCGACCGGCCCTGGATGATCGCGGCCGCCTTCTCCTGCGCAGCGTCCAGGACGCCTTGCGCGATCTCCACGTCTTCGAGCGGCAAATGATACTGAATCTGGTCGCAGCTTCTCGGACTTCGCACCGAACTTCTCGCGTCGCAATTCGCCGAGAATGACCTCCAGCCGACGCCGTGCTTCCTCCGACGCCGCCAGTGCCCCCTGATGCTCACTCAAGGCCGTCTGCGTTTGCGCCAAAAGCGCCTTAAAGCGTTCGTTTTCGTCGCGCAGCGCCGCGATGCTCATGCGCTATTTCGAGCACATCGCCGCCGCACGCGCCACGTTCAAAATAGCTTTCGAGTCACTCTGCCGCAGTTATCCCGCCGCCTGCGGGCGCCGCGCTTCCTCCGGGCGGACCAACCTCCAATCCAGGCCCTCGAACAAGGCCGCGAACATCGCCGGGGATACGCGCATCACGCCGTCCGCGATCGTTGGCCAAACGAACTTGCAGCCTTCGAGGCGCTTGTGCACCAATACCAGGCCCGTTCTATCCCAGACCAAAATCTTGATCCGGTCCGCTCGTTTCGATCGGAACACGAAGGCTGCGCCGCTAAACGGGTCGAGACGGAGCATCTGCTGTACCTTCGCAGCCAGCCCATCATGGCCACAGCGGAAGTCAATCGGCCGCGTCGCGATGTAAATCTTCAGATCAGCACCGGGCGCGATCATCGTGACGCTCGCACCGCGCGGATCAACCGAGCCAGTTGCTCACCGTTAATGGCCACGTCCGTCCGCACGACGACGTCGCCAATCGCAATCTCGAGTTTGACAGCCGGAAGGGGATGTCCCGGGTTCTGTTGAATTACTGAAGAGGTCGGCGTTGCCCACCTTGAGCCGGTAGGCTCGGGGTGCTGATTCCACAAAGGAGAGCAACGCCATGACGAGAGATATCACACCGGCTGGT
>NZ_JBVAPG010000211.1:0-11767 GCF_055413685.1 Bradyrhizobium sp. LeoA1Lang
ACTGCTGATGCATTGCGATTGATGGCCTTGACACGAACCATCCCATGTGAGGTTCTGGCTGGCTGGTTACCCGCCTCGATACGCCGCCCTTCTCAGGCCGTCATCACCCAGATTCCGCCATAGCTCGTTCAACATGCCTCAGAAAGGTACGCCGCCGGGCTTGAAATACACTGTCCCGGCGGCGCCCTGTCTCATACTGGGCCCCTGAAATCCCCAGTACCCATTGAAGTGCAACGCGTATGCCACAAGGGTATGACGCCAAAGAAAACTTATTTGATCCCGGCGCGGGAATAGGGCGGGACCGTCCGGTGTATCGTTAATCGTCAGCGGCCCTCTGCAACTTTTGCTCAGTTGGAGCGTAGCTCTGGCATGAGGGAAGATTTGGTCCGGTTTCGTCAGCTAGCCCAGGAATGCAAGGACCGGGCGGCAGAAGCTCGCTGTCCGGTGGACGAAGATGCCTGGCTGACGCTCGCAGCCGATTGGCTGGCGCTTGCGCAGGCCAGTGAGGCCGCAGGGGCGGGCGACGACGCGGCTACAGGCCGCGCTGCATCCGGTTGACGGCGACAAGAAGGTCGGGCCGCTCCAATACTTCCACCAATCTATCAAGGATGACGCGCTCGTTATTGCGCGGCCGCGGCTGCAAATATTCTTCAAGTATGCCCTGGGCATCACGAACGGCCTGAAGAGCTAGCTGCTCATCCGTCATTCTAGTCGCCTCCCGCAGTGGTGAATGCAACCCAACACAATTGAGCAAAATACGGTTCCATTTTGCTTAATTTTAGTGTCGCGCGGAAATCTTGCCGCAAGCTGGTCGGAAGCAGCGGTGGACGTATATTCAGGATCCTTTCCTGATAATGCATTGATATTTTTCAATTTTTGTTTTGGGGAAGGGGGCCCTTCAACCCGATTGAGACTGCGCGATCTGCTCGGCGCGACTGGTCGACCCGGGCGATTGGGTGGTGCTCCCGCTGTTCAACGGCCTTCGCGAGCGCCTTGCTGGCGCCCGCCTTAGCGCGTATCGACACCGCGTTCCCAAGATCAAGTTGGGGGTAAAGCGCAGTCCGAAATAACAAAATCAATGACTTACGGATTTATCCGATCTCTTTATCGCTCCAGAAGACTGATTTGGGAACATCGATGAAATCCCTGGTTTCACTCTGCCTTTGGCTTGCCGCTTGCTGTTACCCAGTGCTTGCTCAAGCGGAGTCTCCCGCGGCCATGATCTCCGGCTATCGCGCCCAGCACGGGGAAGGGCGAGTGGTGCTGGATGCGACACTCACGCGAATTGCGCACGAGCAAGCCGCGGCGATGGCGTCAAAGGACAAACTCGACCACGACGTCCTCGGCCCCTTCAACTCGCGCGTCCACCCATCGGGCGCGGGCCGGGCGGCAGAAAACATCGCCTACGGCTATGACAGCTTCCCAAAGACACTCGACCAATGGATCAATTCGTCCGGACATCGACGAAATCTCCTGTTGCACAACGCCTCGCGCGTTGGCGTCGCCAGTGTCAAGAGTTCGACCACCGGGCGCACCTATTGGGCCATGGTGATTGCCGGCGACTATGAACGTCCCAAGGTGGCGAAGAACTCGCCGAAAAGCTCAAAGCAGGCGACAGTTGCCAAGCCCAAATCTCGCGCCGTGGAGGCCTGTCGTCTGAAAATTCTGAGCATCTGCCTCTGATCCAGGACGATCGATGTTGGATAGTCGTGGAGCGAGGGAAACTCCTGCCAAGAGCCCTTGCCGGGGGCTTGGTCGGCTCCAGAGCGTTGGCACTCCGGAACTGCCCAACCTCCGTGATTGGGAGAACCGGTTGTCATTGCAACTGACGAAGGGGGTTGAGCGGACCAAGCGGAATCAACTCGAAGCTCATGAGATGGGCTTGGCCCAAAGGCAGCTTTTCAAGCATCTCATGGGCGGCTGCGGGATCCGTGACGTTTATTATGAACGCCACGCCGGCACGTCCCTGAAGCGAATACCATTGGTCAATCTTGCCGTCCAAGTAAAGCTTCACGGTCTCCCGGACTTCCGTCGGGAAGATCGCGCGTACGGCCGCAAGATCGACACCGGGATTCACGGTGCCGATCGCAAGGATTCGTGTGGTGGGCGTCGGCGGGGCTGCGAGCTGCGCGTGTCCGATGCCTACACTCGTCAGGCAGATGATCAACGCAGCGAGGCCGGAAGCGAGCGTGATTTTCGTCTTGGTCATTTTCATTGTCCTTTCCTCATGCGCTTCTCTGTTCGACTGCGTCCAACTCGGGGGACGCCCGCTTGTCAAAGACTTGTGGCGCGGCCGGTCTTATTGAAAGGCCGCCCGATGCTTCTCGACGAATTCGGCGACCGATTGCGGCTTGCGGCCGGTGATCTTCTCGACCACGTCGTTCGTTTCGGCCATCTGCCCGTCGTGATGCATCTCGGCGATCGCATCGAGGGGATAGGCAAAGTAGGCGCGCTTCATGCCCTCGAACGCGCGCCGGACGGCGCGGAAGTCGAGGACATCGCCGACGAAGATCTCTGCGCCGAGGGCTTGGAGCTTGTGGGCGCGCTCGTCGTCGTTGTGGACGAGGGCGCGGACGCGAAAGCCCTTTTCCAGAAAGAGCTTCGCAGCGATGCTTCCGGTGGCACCTGTGGCGCCGCCGATGAGGACGGGGGTGGGGGTCATATCGACGGCGCCTCCAGCACTTACTTGCCCTGGATCAGGAAGCCCAGCGGAGCGAGCGGGCCTACGGGGATGTGCTCGAAGGTCATGAAGCCGCCCCTGGTCAGCGGGAGCTGGTCCGTTGCCGCCTTTGCTTCGTCGACCGACTCGGCGTTCATCAGAAAGACCACGCCTACCTTGTCCTTGCGGAACCAGAACTGATCGATCTTGCCGTCGAGGTAGAGCCTGAGGGTGTCGGGCACCTCCTTCGGCATGATCTGCTGCCGTTGTTCGTCGGTGGGCGGCTTCGTGATCGCGCCAATAGCAAGCACTTTCATGGGTGAACTCCTCGTCTGAGTGATTTCTAACGAGGTTGAATCTAGCTAGCGGACCGCGAAACTGGTATTGTCGTAAATGCCAACTTTAGAGTCATTTACGCCATGCGCCTCGCGGTGCTCGCACTTGAGGGATTGTTCGACTCCGGGCTCACGGTGATGCTCGACGCATTCAGGCTGGCCAATAAGTTCTCAGGAGGAACCTCTCATTTCGACGTGTCCATCGTCGGCGTGCGGAAGAAGGTCCGGACCGGTCAGGGACTGGCAGTACCCGTGCGGGCCGTGACGCCGGACTTGAAGCCGGACTGGGTGATCGTGCCGGCCCTGAACACAGGGATGCCGGAGCAGTTGATCCCAGCGCTCGAGCGAGCGGATGTAAGGAAGGCCAAGGCGCAACTGCTGAAATGGCACGCCGAGGGCGCGCAGATCGGCGCGTCCTGCATCGGGACGTTCCTTCTGGCAGAGACCGGACTGCTCGATCATCGGGAAGCGACGACGACCTGGTGGCTCGCGCCGCTGTTCCGGCGACGCTATCCCAATGTCCTGCTCGACGAGACCCGTATGCTGGTGCCCTCAGATAGAGGGGTTACGGCAGGCGCCGCGATGGGGCACCTCGATCTCGCCCTCTGGCTGATCCGCAAGGCCAGCCCGGAACTGGCAACCGTCGTCTCCCGCTATTTGCTCGCCGACATACGCTCCTCGCAAGCGCCCTACATCATCCCCAATCATTTGGCGCAGGCAGATCCTCTCATTCTGCGTTTCGAGAAATGGGCGCGCGACCATCTCAAGACAGGGTTCTCGCTGCAGGACGCCGCCAGCGCACTGGCGACGAGTGCACGGACCTTGCAACGTCGCTGCGAAGCAGTGCTCGGCAAATCGCCGCTTTCCTACTTTCAGGACCTCCGGGTCGAGCGCGCGCAATCTCTCCTCCACGGCAGCGGTCTCGACCTCGACGCCATCGCGGCCGAGGTCGGTTACGTCGACGGAGCGACGTTGCGGACGCTCCTGCGCGAACGCCTGGGACGCGGCGTGCGCGAGCTTCGAGCCGACCTGCGCTGATGGCAGGCTGGCCCGAGCCAGGCCCGTACAGAGGCGCCGTGGTCTGACTCGGAGCGTCTTGCGCCGACCACACTGCGTCGGCGGATGCGGCCGCCGACGGTCTTGCAAGCCGGGACGACGACCGGCGAGCCTATTTAGTATTTAGCTCCGGATCTCGTGCCGCTGCGCGCCGAGATTGGTGATACCGCATTCCAGCACGTCACCTACCGCCATAAAGCGGTTCTTGCCAAAGCCGACGCCAGGTGGCGTGCCGGTCGCCAGGATATCCCCGGGGAGCAATGTCATATGAGACGAGAAATAGGCGAGCATCTCGTGGACCCCAAACAGCATGTCGCTGGTGTTGCCGCGCTGCTCATAGTCCCCGTTCAGCTTGGTCCAGACATCGAGCTTCATCCCGTCGATGCCGGTCGCCAGATATGGCCCTATCGGGGAATAGCTGGGCCGCGACTTGGCGCGCACCAGATGTTGTTGACCTTCCTCATCGACCTGTGTCGCGCGATCAGAGATGTCATTCAAACAGACGTAGCCGACGATGTAGTCGGCCGCTTCGGCCACCACGATATCCCGCGCCTCGCGCCCAACCACGATCGCCAGTTCCACCTCCCAGTCGAGCTTTACGCTCTGATTGGGGCCACGGAAGATCGGATCGAACGGTCCGGTCAGCGAGGTGATCGCCTTCAGGAACACCTCGGGCTCGGTGGGCGGCTTCATCTTGAATTCCTCAATGTGCTTCCTGTAGTTGAAGCCCGTCGCCGCGATCTGCCGAATGCCATTGATCGGCGCCAAGTAGGTGAAGTCGCCGACGACGGGAGAAAGACGGGACGTATCTACTCCGATCAAGGCGCCACCGGCTATTGCGTCCGGGTTGATGTCGGACACGATCGGGCGCAAATCGAGATGCTCATCCCCTTCTATAATTACGGGAACGGCACCCTTGTCTGTAAGTACACGGGCAAATTGCTGCATCGTCTATTCTCCATTGCTTCATGGCACCAATACGCATCGAGATATTTGACGGCTGCGCTCGCCTGAGCGCGGCCTGGTGGCTCTTGCATTCCACATCTCGGAAATGGACCTTGCATCTCATGACGAAAGTGTCTGTCGGGCCACAGCCGCTCTTTCATCTTGCTCTGATGAGAAACGTCCACGTTTTGGACGAAAGGAAATCCGGCGCGAGAATTCTGCCGTGTGAGGAGCCGCGCGTACCGTGCGGCAGGCCACGGAGATGTGATTTTCGATGGAATGGATTGCATTGAAGCTGCGAGAGACGCCTGCCGCATCGGCAATGCGTCACCGGCAGTGCCGATAGATCAGATCAAGAAAAATCAGTCGACCATCGTCTCGCTGCAGATGATCACAACCAACGCAGCCGCCGCCAGGTGGTCGGCGTCTGGCCGGTCTCCTTCCGGAAGGCCGCCCCAAAGGAGCTTTGATTGGCGAAGCCAACGCTGGCGGCAATCACGGACACGCTCAGATCGCGGTTGCGCAGCAACGCCTTTCCTTTGTCGATCCGGTGCCGGCGCAACCAGGCATGAGGAGCAATTCCCATCGATTGCTTGAACGCAAATGCAAAGTGTCCGGGCGACAGCCCAATCGCACTTGCGATTTCGGAAAGCGATATGTCGTCACTCAAGCGGCTGACCATGTACTCACATGCTCGACGAAGGATCGCTGGCGGAAGCCCACCGCGCCTAAGCAACTTTACTTGGCTCGCATGATTCGAAAGATTACGGGCGGCCTGCAGAGCGAGCAATGTGACTGCAGTCTCCGAATAGAGAAGACCTTGTCGTGCTTCGCTCTCACACTCTTCGAAGATAGCCTCTGCCAGATTCCAGCTGAGGTGGTCGTCATACTCCCAGGTCTCGATAAACTCCAGCGTACTGAGATGCCCGAGTTCAGCAACTCTCAGGAGATAGGCGGGTTCAAACTCCATTGCGAGAAAGCGGTAGTTCGATTTCTCTTGGATACTGAATTCCACGCCCGTTCCGGGCGGCAATACGAGGCCATAGCGCGGTCTATTTTTGTAAGCCCAAAACCGCTTGCCCGATTTGGCTTCGGCTTCGGCAACGCCAGAATTCCACGAGAAATGCAGCTCCAACAAACGCGTTCGGACTTCGGCCGCGCCTGAGACCTTTATGATCGCGTGAGTCGCCGCAGTTCCGCCCGCCCATCTGATCATCTTTGAGTGGGCGACACTTCCTTTCACATCGGACCACAAAGTATCCTGATGGCCCGGGCCACTGAACATGGCTACAGGAGGATCGAGTCGCGCTCCAGCAACGGGCGGATCTGTCGGATGCATTCTAATCCTCGGACATGCACCTAGCGTAGCCGTCTTTTCGCTTCGTGATTTCCGTACAGCATCGACGTCGACTTTTAATCATATCCGTTGCACTGACTTCTTGGATATCAAGTTCGCACGGCAGTTTCCGAACAGGCGGAGATCTTCTTCGGCCGCCGCGCGACCAGGTGGCTGCGGGACACGCCGCTATCGCCACTGCCGCACATGCTCGATCAAAGCGCGCATTTTGGGCGCCATGTTGCGACGCTGAGGGAAGTAGAGAAAAAAGCCGGGAAACGGCGGTAGGAATTCTTCTAGTAGCGGGACGAGTTCGCCCGTCTTCACGAATGGATGGAAGGTTTCCTCCGTCGCAAAGGTAATACCCGCCCCGCAGAGTGCCGCACGAAGCATCAAGCGCAAGTCGTTCGTGGTGATCTGGGGTTCGACCGCCAGGTCGAAGGGAATGCCGTTCTCTTCAAACTCCCAGCGGTAGGGCGCGACGTGCGGCGCAGGGCGCCAGCCGATGCAGCGATGATGGACCAGTTCGCGTGGATGCGTCGGCGCGCCGTGGGCTGCGAGATAGGCGGGAGCTGCCACGACTGCTTCGCGCTGATCGCCTGTCAGGGGAACCGCGATCATGTCTTGCTCGATCACTTCGCCCAACCTGACGCCCGCATCGTAGCCGGCGGCGACGATATCGAACTCTTCGTCCGTGACCGTGACATCGATCGTGACACCAGGATGAGCCGCGGCGAAGGATGCGATGAGGGGGCCCGAAAGGAACCGCTCGGCAATCGAGGTGACGGCGATGCGCAGCAGCCCGCGTGGCGCATTCTCTGCGGCCACGTCGTCAAGCGCCGTGGCGATATCCGAGATGGGTTGGGACAGTGCCTCGCGCAGACGCTCCCCAGCTTCCGTCAGGCGCGCCGAGCGGGTCGTGCGCGTGACGAGGCTCGTGCCAAAGGCATCTTCAAGCCGCCGCACTCCCTGGCTGACAGCCGAACGGGTCACGCCCAGGCGATCGGCGGCAGCACGGAAGTTGTGTTCTTCCGCGACGGCGAGGAAGAGCGGCAGCAGGTTGAGGTCAATCTTCATTGTCCAGCGCCGCTAACCATCCAGTCAAACACTGGATAGATACCAGCAACAGCGACGAACGTCCATCTTGGCTCCGAATGCAAGCAGGGAGCACGATATGGACAAGGTTATTCTAATCACCGGCGCCTCCAGCGGGATCGGCGAGGGCATCGCCAGAGAGCTTGGCGGGGCCGGCGCAAAGGTGCTGCTGGGCGCCCGCCGGCTGAACCGCATCGAAGCCATCGCCGGTAACATCACAGGAGCCGGCGGGATCGCCCAAACCCGGCTGCTCGACGTGACCGACCGCCATTCCATGACCGGCTTCGCTCAGGCGGCGATGGAAGAGTGGGGGCGCATCGACGTTCTCATAAACAATGCAGGCGTGATGCCGCTCTCGCCGCTTGCCGCCGGCAAGCTGGACGAATGGGAGCGCATGGTCGATGTCAACATCAAGGGCGTGCTCTGGGGCATAGGCGCTGTCTTGCCGATCATGGAGGCGCAGGGCAGCGGCCAGATCATCAATATCGGCTCCATCGGCGCGCTCGCGGTCGTGCCGACGGCCGCCGTTTATTGCGCAACGAAGTTCGCGGTTCGCGCGATCTCGGACGGCCTGCGTCAGGAGAGCGCGAACATCCGCGTCACCTGCGTCAACCCCGGCGTCGTGGAGAGTGAACTCGCCTCGACCATCACCCATGCGGAGACCGTGGCTGTGATGGAGCGCTATCGGGCGATCGCGCTTCAGCCCGCCGACATCGCGCGCGCCGTCCGGCAACTGATCGAGGCTCCGCCGAGCGTGGACACAACCGAAATTACCATCCGACCGACCGCATCGAGCAACTGATGCCGGACGAGCCGATCCTCGATCGGGGGCAATCCTGTGCTGATGGCCCCGTTCGCCCCCTTGCTCGCCCCTTAACGACAGGAAAGAGGCCATGACCTTTGCAACTTCGATCGACCGACTTGCGGACCGCACCCGCGCGCTCCTGATCCTCCTGACATTCATAGCGACCACGGGCGTCGCCCAGGCCAATTCCCCCACGCCGGATTCCAACATCGAGGCGCGGAATGAAGCCACCGTGCGTAAGGCTTTCGAGGGATGGACTGCGGGCGGCAACGTCTTTGCTGACCTCCTGGCCCCCGATGTGACATGGACAATCCATGGCTCCGGCCCCGTCGCCGGCACCTATCGCGGCCTCAAGGATTTCGTCGACCGTGCCTCGGTCCCCCTCGTGAGCCGTCTCGCGACTCCGCTCAAGCCTGTCGTGCACCACATCTGGGCCAGAGGCGACAGGGTCATCATCCGCTTCGACGCTTCGGCCACCACGACCTCGGGAGCGCCGTACCGCAATCGGTTCGTGTGGATCTTCAAGATGAAGGACGGGTCTGTCGTCGAGGCTGAAGCCTTTCTCGATCTCGTCGCCTATCAGCAGGTCGTCGACAACAACGAGCCGCGCCAGCAATAGGCGGCCATAATGAACCTCGCCTGGGCCAGTCGCTTCGTGTCCTCCGACGCGGAGCGGCCGCCCGGTCCCAACTCAACACACACGTATGAAATGAGGAGTTCGGCCATGCAGCGCGCCTTTGCAGCCATGATCGCGACAACGCTCCTGATCGCACCCGCGCGGGCCGAGGAAACAGAATTGAAAGCCAATCACCACCCCTATGTCGGCCTCTGGGTTACGCAGAACGGCCACATCCGTCACGAACTTCTGCCGAACGGCCGCTACGTTGAAGCGCGAGGGACGCGCGAGCGTGCCTACGAGGGGCGTTACGAAGTGACCGGCACGCACATCGAATATTGGGATGATACTGGCTTCACCGCTGACGGCGAATTCATCGACGATGTTCTGCATCACGCCGGGATGATCCTCTATCGCCGGTAACGCAGGGGCTCATCCGTTGCGCAACGCTCACGACGATCCCGAAAGCGGTCGTCCGTTTAAGCCTTTAGGGCACAATTGCGAGATCGTGTGGCTGCCGGCTACGAAGCTTTGCCATTCCGCCGGGCATCGCGCTCGGCGAAGATGCGCGAGACCTCGGCCATGTTCTCGCTTCCCCAAGTGCACAGCGGCACGAGCGCTTCAGCGAGGCTGCGGCCAAGCGGGGTGAGCGCATAATCCACGCGCGGCGGGACTTCCTTATAGTCGGTCCGTTTGACGACATCGTCGGCCTCCAGTTCCTTCAGTTGCTGGATCAGCACCTTGTCGCTGACGCCACGGACGGCCCGCTTCAACTCGCCGTAACGGTTCGGACCACAGAGGGCTAGGCCGCAGGCCCACGTCAGCAGAGTGACAATCTGGCAGTGCAAGACCCGACGATGGTCTATCCCCGGCGGTATCACGAGGCCGTCTATGGGCGGCGGTATCGGCGTCCGGAATGGCCGGACGAGCAATCCAGGCCGATCGGCGGCATTCGGCTGTGATTTCAGTTCGCGGGAGGGGGTGACATTTGAAATTGCGCGCTACACCAACGGCGCAAGTTCGGTCGATAATATCGACCACGGCACCGGCAACGGCGTCGGCACGGCGACCGCGCAACACGGATATTGACCCCAGAGCCGATGCGGAGAAATTGGGGCAACGCCTGGCTAGACCAGTTCGTAAAGAACATCGGCAACGCCAGCGCGATCCAACCGTTCGAGCTATACGTTCGGCCTCGACTGAATGAGCTGATCGACATGAACTGTTTTTCCCGGGAACTGCTCGAGCAGTGGATCAGGGATGCTCACGCAGTGTCCGTGCGCTCCTTCAGAACATTCTTCGAGGCCAAGAGCGCGCACCAGAAGCGGATCCAGCGAAACTTTCGTTCCTGCAAGCTGAAAAGCCGAGCGGGCAGCCGAATTAGGCGCACACCATGGCAGGCAACGATACAGCAACTCTCGTCGTCGCTCTATCGGCGCAATTGACCCGCTTTGAGCGGGACGGGACATGAAGCGGGCCGGCGATATTGCCGACAGAATGCAACGCCTTCGGGATCATTCTCCTCGAACCACGTCTCGGCGGCGTCCTGGTTCAAAACCATTCTCGCCGAATCCTCTCGTGAAGGCCTATGATGTCATCGCGAGTACTTCTTCTGGCGCTCTCTTCGTTGACGCTATGCTTTAAACCTCACGACTTCTTCAACGTAACCGCGACGCATCCAGTACGGGTATCGCTCAACTCGCAATGTGTTGCCACTGTAGAGATCACGAACGGTAAACGGATTGCCTTCGTGATTGATCGATAAAAAGACGCCGCATCGCTTCTCAATGAAACGCCAATACGTTGTTGCAGTTGCGCGGTCGATTTCAGTGAGCGAGTCTGCATTAAGCACAACATCGAAATGCCCCTCCAACTCGGTGAGGACTCTATCTGGTACGATTTGAAATCCGTCGCGTTTTTCACCATGGAGGCGAACGGTACTCTCGCCTAGCGTAGTTCCGAGGAAATGGGCTTGTGCAACATTCGACAGCGGGATGTCTATTCCAACGTAATTCCCAACCCCGAACAGCTTGAGATAAAACGCTGTACGACCGAGGCCGGGGCCTATCTCCAGTACCCGAGGAGTTGTCGCGAGGTTGACCGCACGCCATGCTTGATAGATCGCCTGAATAGTCCGGTAACTCACAATGCCGCGTGATGTGGATAGACCTACCTCGCCGGCATAAGGATTAGGGAAGGCCACGCGTACACTGAAATGATCGTCTAGCTTCGAAAGGATATTTTCAATACCTGGATCCAGGTCGCTGTGGTGACCATAGTTCTCTGGGTTCGCGAGACGGATCGCACCAACGGATTCGGCGAGCCTGCGTAGGTTGTCGTAGAGCCATTCTGACGTCTTAACCAGTGCAGAGGCCGGGTCCGTTCTGCCTTCTACAAACAACATTAGTTCGTCGAAACCGTAGCACAACATTGAATGAGTTGGGTTGTGCAGCATCTCGCCGACGACGTTGACGTCGCCGTCTAATAAGGTCGAATGTTCCTTGTGTTTTATCTCGGCGAGAGGACCCTCCCACATCGAAGTCGGGGATCCTTTATCTCCCGTGGCTATCGCGGCGCGATAGGACCGGATGATGCGCTCTATGAAATCCGTGCTCGAACGGTGTTGCGACTGTCCCGATGTTGCAATGACAGACGCCGAATGCTCGCGAGGGCGGTGACGCAGCCAGCACAGTTTGAGTTCATCCTCCAACTGAGTGACTCTAGTTTGTAGGTCATCGCGAGTGATTTTGAGGCGCGAACATTCAGACTCAAGCACTGCAACCCGAGTAAGCAGGGGTGCCGTCCGAAAAGCGGTTGGAATTGAAAGTGGCGTAGTCTCCGGGGTGATCAACCTCGAATCACCCGGCGTTGACGCGCCGGGCTGGAGACCACGCCATGACAAGCGTTACCACGAAGGCTT